>JAKAZF010000128.1 GCA_021826605.1 Planctomycetota bacterium
GGCGTAGTGATCGCCCATGTCCACGGCCACACCATCGAGGTTGCCACGTTTCGAACCGACGGTGTGTACAGCGACGGTCGGCGACCGGACAGCATTCAGTTTGCCACCGCAAAGGATGATGCCCAACGGCGCGATTTTACCATCAATGGCATGTTTTTTAATCCGATAAACGGCGAGTTGGTGGACTACGTCGGCGGACAGAAAGATGTGAGCCAAAAATTGATTCGAGCCATTGGCGATCCACATGCCCGCTTTGGCGAAGATCACCTGCGAATGATGCGGGCGATTCGGTTTGCAGCCCGATTCGGTTTCGACATTGAGTCAGCCACATTTGCCGCCATCCGAAACCAGCATGAAAAAATAAAACTCATCAGCCGGGAACGCATTGGTCTGGAACTTAAAGGTATCCTGGCAACAGCCCATCGCGTGCGCGGTATGGCCCTGCTGGCAAAAAGTGGGCTGCTGTCTGACATCTGGCCAGATGAATTGAGTATCGCCAGTCATCCCGATACCCCGGATGTACCCAGTGCCTTGCGTGAAGGCTGGCTGGCAAATCTGCCACCGATCGCAGCGTTTGAAATTGCACTTGCGGCGCTGGTCCACGATTTATCAAGAGATGGCGGGTTGACCCGCGAATTCTGGCCGAGGCTGCAGAGCCATCTGATGCTCAGCAACGACGAAATTGGTGCGGCGGCGTGGATCAATCGCCATATGGAAGACCTGCAACGGTGGTGTGAGCTTTCGCGTAGCGAACTTAAGCGCATGATGTCGAATGCAAGATTCCCGCTTTTGAAGGAGCTCTTTTTTTGTGTCCATGATGATGCGTATCTGCAAGCGCATCTGGCCGATTTGCAGGCCGAGGGCGTCCGACCGGAACCTTTCGTTACCGGAGAAGATTTGATTTCCCTCGGTGCCACGCCCGGACCGGGCTTTAAGCAATGGCTGAATATTCTCTATGACATGCAACTTGCCAACGAATTTGCGGATAAAAAGGAGGCCTTGACGCACGCCCGCGCGCTGGTTGAATCGAGCCCGCATCAGCCTTGATGCGATCAGTGCCGGGAGGCATCTGCGAAATGCCAATGCGACTTCAAACGAATATGCCGCGCCGATGCGGGAAAGAATGCGACCTTGCCCATATGATAGATGGAATAGGTTATTGTTTACTGAGCGAAGGAGATTATCCGCGATGTCAAACGTCATACCAAAGGCCGCAGAGAGTCATGAACGACCCATCAGCCCACCGGCAGCGCGTGGTTCGGCGGCTGCAGCCGCACCGGAGCCGACAACTGCGCACCCAACTGCTAAAGCCCGCCAATATATTTCGTTCAGTTTTTACAAAATCATGCCGGAATTTCGCCGTCTTGCCAAAGACATCCAAGCCCAACAACTGCATGATCTGGTTAACTTGGTCAAGGCCAATGATCCAACCAAAATGCTGTTGGTGGTGTACAGTTGCGTCGGCACAAGACCGGATGTGGATATTATGTTCTGGAAGATCAGCTATGATCTTGACCAACTGCAGCATTTTTCCGCTGCCATTAATCGGCTACCCATCGGTGGATACCTGACAACCCCCTACAGCTACCTTGCACAAAGCAAGCGCAGCACGTATGTGGATAAGATTGATCCTGCCCATGACGACACCCGCACCAGCATTGTCCCCGGCAAACGTAAATATAATTTCGTTTACCCGTTTGTTAAAACCCGCGATTGGTATTTGCTCAGCAAGCAGACGCGGCAAGGTGTGATGGATGAGCACATCATGGTGGGAAATAAATACCCCTCGGTAAAACTCAATACAACGTACAGTTTTGGCATTGATGATCAGGAATTTGTAGTCGCATTTGAAACCGACCAGCCAGGCGACTTTCTCGACTTGGTGCAGGAACTGCGCGAAACCGAAGGCAGCCGCTTCACGCTGCGTGACACACCCATTTTTACCTGCGTGCAAACCCCCATTGAGATGCTGGTAAATGAACTTGCGGGTATTTAAGGACAGCGGTGATTCGCACGATAAGCGTGCGTTACCATGTGGGCGGGATTTTCTCAACCATACTCATTTTCAATGTCGGTGGTGCCGCGCCGTTGTGGGGTACAGCCATGATGGCGGGGAAACCCCGCGTTTAACTGTTCCGTGCAGGCCGGTACGTGCGCAGCTTCGCCGTGTTCACCTGAACACTAATGCACAGTTCGTCGGCACACCAAGATATGCCGGGACGCCACCCGCGCGGGACTGAATGCCTCGGTATTTTGCCAAGTTCCCAGCGTTGAAAGTGGTAGACGCGCTATGCCCGCGCAGCAGAGCATTATCTTCGCACGATAAACTTGCCATACATGCCCTGCTTGGCGTGCATGGGCATCTGGCATAAATAATAATATATACCGGGCTTTTCAGGTGCCTTAAAATGGGTTGACTCGGCGTAGTACAACGATTTGCGTAAGGACTTTCGCGATCGGGGCATGATCATCGGTAAACTCACCAACTGATGTTTGACGGGCAGGCTGATAACCATGTGGAATGGTGGTTTGATCTTGCCGATTACCACACCATGCATCATGCCGGGGCCGTAATCCATATTCAGCAGGGTAAGATCAATTTTGGCACCCCCTTTCACCGAAATTGCCGGGTCCACCAGTTTATGAATTTCAAAGGTCTGGTCCGGAGCACCCGGTTCCACAGCGATCATGCGGATATGTATTTGTTTGCCATGAAATACCACTACTGGGTGCTTTTTGCTTCCACTCACTTTGCCTTCGCGATCGGCCGCGTTGACAATTTTTTGCGCCTGCCTGTACCCGATCAGCACACCCCCCATGGCCATGTGTCTGGGCATGGGGCCCATCTTCATGTCGCCCATACCGCCGGCCAAACATACTGGAAGGTTTGAAGTAAAAGCCCATATCGCCCCGCCGATTGCTGCAATCGCTGTACCAATCATTATGAAATTAGTCGCTTTCATGTTCGTCTCCTGTAAAAAAAGTTGAATAAGTAATGTGCAAGACCATTACATGGGCGGCGCCGCCGGTGATGACGGACCGGGAATCGGTGCCGGTATGTTTTCCGGATTGATCCCATCGCGATGCAGATCACGTACTTGGGCCGGCTCGGCGACGGTCCCCTTGGGGACCTCCGATGCATACCAGCCGACATCGTCGTAACTGGTTATGCCGTCGCGTACCTTAAGTATGGTGAACATCCCGCCCATATTAATAAATCCATAGGGACCTTTGCCCCCTTCCATGGGTGCGGTATTGGCCATAGTGGGCATGCCCATGGGAGAACCCATCCCATCCTGACCCATGGTCATATATTGCGGTAGCAACTGGCGCATCTTGTGGCCCAGTTCTCCCGGCTTAACGCCGATCATGTTGCCGAAGTGATGCCCCATCTGCGTCATGGTGTGGTGGGTCATATGGCAATGCATAGCCCAGTCGCCGGGGTTGGTGGCATCAAACTCCACGACACGGGTAGACCCCACCGGCACCAGCACCGTAGTTTCCGGCTGCCAGGCAGAAGGCGGATAATCGCCACCGTCACTGCCGACAACCTGAAAGGAATAGTTATGCAGATGAATGGGATGGTGATCCATCGGGCCTAAGTTACCGAGGCGGATGCGCACGCGCTGGCCGGTGCGGGCGACCAAAGGATGCGTTGACGGAAACGACTTACCATTCATGGTAAAGACGTTGAAGTCTGACATTTCCAGTGGATTGGGCCGATAGGTGCCCGGCACGATGCTCCATTCGTGCAGCATGATGGCAAAATCGCGATCCACCCGGTAGCGCGGTTTGCGCGGGTGAATAATAAACAGTCCCGCCATGCCCAATGCAATCTGCGTCATCTCGTCGTAGTGCGGGTGATACATCTTGGTGCCAGGCTCAACGAGATTGAATTCATATTTGAATGTCTCTCCCGGCGGGATGGGGTTTTGCGTCAGGCCGCCTACACCATCCATACCGTTATCCACATAGACGCCGTGCCAATGGACAGTAGTTTTTTCCGGCAGGCGATTGGTCACATAGATACGGACTCTTTCGCCTTCGACGGCCTCCAGCACGGGGTTGAGCATGCCGTTATATCCCCAGACGAGTGCCTTAAGTCCGGGGACAAATTCATTCCAAAATTCCATGGCGACCATATGGAATACTTTTACTCCATCAACAATTTTGAAGGGCAGCGTACCGGTATTGGGTGCCACCACCGGAAGATAATCGCGGTTGGGAAGCCCGGGCGGCAAGGGTTTGGCCCATAATGCCTTGGCATGTGCCGCCGATCGATCCCGGTTACCGTACGACGCCCCTTCACGGGCCACCGGCGGAACGGATGCCCCCTGCGCCGCCGTCGCCTTGAAAACGGCCCCGGCCGCCAGAGCGGCGCTGGATGCTAAAATGGTACGCCGATTAATTTTATCATTCATATTTCATACTCCTGAAAATATACTCTGACATCGAATCATTTTTTATTTGCCATTCCGTGGGTACTGGCGGTGGGCAATCGACCGCCGAGCGTTGCGGACAGACGCGCCCGATCCAACCAATACATTTCCAATGCTTTCACATAGCGCCGGGCGGCATTAATTTCATCAATCTTCGCCTGCATAAGCAAAAACCCGCTGTCCAGCATGCCGTTGTAGGAGAGCTGCGTTTCATGCAGCATCCGCCGTCGCAACGGCAGCATGACCTTGCGGTAAAAGAGCACGCGTAGAAACGCCGCCTTAAGAGCGACCCAGCGGGTACGCACCTGCGAGCGGATGCCGATGGCCAGTGATTCATAATGCCGATAAGCCGCCAGATACCGTGCCCTCGCTATGGCCTGCGCCGGCTGGCCCTGATTAAAGATCGGCACGGGTATGGAAATTGCCGGCCCAAGTGTGCCGCGCACATCGGGGTCGCGCACATAGTTGGCACCAATCGTCGCACCGGGCAATATGCCCGCCCAGCCGGAAACCTTTACTGCCACGGCCGCAGCCTTAAGCCCGTTTCGTGCCATTTTCAGGGTCAGGCTCCGTCGCAATGCCAAGGCCGTGAGTCCGGCGAAGTGCGTTTCATGAAGCGGATCGGGCAATCGGACGGGAAGTTTGGCGGATGCGTCCCATCCCCATAGTCCCATGAGCCGATACAAATGCTCGCGGTCTTGCAGATAGCTGGCCTTATCCAGCGATAACTGCATGCGTACCTGTTCGGCAATCACCAATTGCCGGTCGTAGGCCAAGGGGGGTGTGTTGCCGGCCTGCCGCATTTTTTTTGCGAGGTCCAGGGCCGCATCCTGGCCTTTTTTAATATCCGTTTCCAACTGGATCATCTGCCGGTCGCCAACGACGCGATCAAATGCCTGCCGGGTACGGTATGCCAGCTTGATAACCGATTGGGCAATCATGGCTTGCGTGGCCTTAAAGTTGGCGTGGGCTTCATTTTTGCGGGCCGGCAGGAGAAGGATATTGGCAAAATCCTGTGCGATGCTCGCGTCCCAACCGTAATTGGGTGCCGCGGGAAAGCGGAAATCAAACGCCAGAACCGGATTACTGATCAGGCCGGCCTGCACAACCTCCGCCTGTGAAATGCCCAGTTGTTCATATCGGGCCTGCAATTCAGGGTTGTTAAGCAAGGCGACTTCAACCGCTGCCGAGGGGGTTAATTGGCGTTGCAATATCCGGTGCACAAGACCGTCAAGTTTTTGCTGTTGCTTTTGGTTCTGGGCCCAGATCAGCGGCTGTCCAAGACGCTGTTTTGCTGCCAATGATACCGATTCGAACCCGCCCCGCTGCGGTACTGATGCACAACCGCCACATGCAAGGGCGACGAGCAGTATGCCCACCGATCCAGCACGCCAGTAGCCGGCAATTCGTTTGTTCATTGTTTGCCCCCCATATTTTTAGACGTATTCATTTTCATTCCCGGCATGTTCATACCGTGCATGTCATCGGTCGCAGTTGGTAAAGTTTTTTTACCCGCATGAACCGATGGTGGTGCCCCAGGTAAATTGGCACCGGCTGTAACCGCAATTGGATTGGATTCCTGTACGGCGGCCGCCACATTCAGAAAATCCGTTCCTGGAAATGCCGGGCCGACCGCGGCCGAGGGATTGGCCGGGTTATCCATAGCCACGGGCGCAATCGTGGGCACGTGCGCACAGCCGGCGAGAGACAGAGCCAGCAGGGCAAAAGGAAATAATTGACGCAACATATGAAGCAACTCCTGATAAATAACAGACGCTCAAGCCGCTGCACCATAGAAGGCGCAGCATTCCGGCAACCGGGGCGAGGTGATTTGATCAGGTTATTAAATAATCAGGGCGCAACGCTGGCGCAGCAGTGTTTTTGCGCCGGCATCGGCAGTGAAGTACCGCTGTGGACTGGTGGCAAATACAGCCGCACCTGTCACGCCCCTCAAGGCCGTTAAGCAGGCGGCGAATGAATGCCCGAAATGGTTGCAGATGGTGGTGGCAGAGTCGCGCAACACGCCTTTGAACAGGTGATCAAGGCACATCGGCTCAGAATTGCGCCCGCACGATATTCCGTACAGGCCTGTCGGCCTCTGCTTAGGCAGATACCGCGACGCCACACCAGGCCCAGGGGCACACTGGCAGGCAGAAATTGAGGTAGCTCCAGGGGCCCTTATCAGGCCGATGACCATATCATGGCAAGGGCAGAATATCGGCGCGACAGCCACGATCAAAATCAATAGGGGGATAAAAGCCATCCGAACAATGCCCATCCGGTGACTATATCAATGCGGGCAGACAGGGTCAAGACGGAAATCGGGCTGAATCAACCCGGAGTGAACATCGATAACATTTTAGGGGTTCAGTTGGTGCCGCAATGTGCTAAGCGTTTTTTTCAGGGCTGGATACGTCACACCAAAAGTACCCGCGCTGCGCCCAATCACCGGTCTCGCTCGCCAGAAATACATGGCCGCGGGCTTGCCCGGAGATGCCCAATTGGGATGCTTCGGCCAAGGGATCGTGTTTGATACGGTGGCGCAGCCTCTGTGGCTCTTTTCTCTGTGCGCTAAAAACAAACAACAAGCATCATCATGCCATCGGCATGATACCTTTACTTGCACAGGGAAGTGTTACGATCTCGCGCAGAGACTCGGAGGCACGGAGAGAATTAACAAATACAAAATAATCAGTTTCGCAAGTCCTCGCGTTCTTGGCGCTCCCGGCGGTGCAAATAATTACCCTGATTCACCGCGAAGGGCGCGGAGGACGCCAAGAAACGCCAAGCATACGGGATATGGACCTGCCCAATTGTCGTGA
>JAKAZF010000129.1 GCA_021826605.1 Planctomycetota bacterium
TAGTGCCCCGATACTTTACATTACCGGCTCGCACCCACCGGTCTATTCCCCCGCCGAACAACGAAAGTTGCGCCATTACATTGACGCTGGCGGGTTAGTGCTATGTTCATGTGACGATGCCTCGCAATCATTCCGCATGGCCATGATGAAACTCGGCGAGCATGTCATGGATTCAAAATATGAATTCACGCGGCTCAAAAAGACCTGCCTGCTTTACCAAATGCAGCCGTGGTATCGAAACTTTTTTATTAATGCGTACGGTATGTCCAATGGTTCGAGGTATCTATGGATCGTGGCTCCGGAGGACTTGAGCAGAGTATGGCAGCGACACGCGTTTTAAGCGAAACGCCCGTGGATATTTGCCGAGAATCTTTATCTGTACTGCACAGGGGATGGTGATCTTACCAACCGCCTGAAGTCGATTTATGTCCCGAGATCAAATGGCCACACCAATCGGACGCTGCACGTCACCCAATTAAAGTATGCAGGGAACTGGAATCCCGAACCATTCGCGTGGCGGCGCTACGCCCGAATATCGCGGCTTAACTACGGCACCACCATCGACTACACGTCCAGCGCGACTGTCGCGTCGACATCCGCCCGCCATTCGCTGGTTTACATCACCGGCACCTCACAAGTGGCCCTGACCAGTCAGCAGGTCTCCGCGATCAAGCAATATCTGGCCGCAGGTGGAACCTTGCTGATGGATTGCATAGGTGGGCACGCCAGCACGGCAGGCAGCATGCGGAAGTTGGTGGACGCACTGGTTCCTCATGCCTCATTGAAGCGAATTAAAGCCTCAAGCCGACTGCTTGGTGGCCAAGCAGGCCAAAAGCATGGTAATGCGCCCGGAGTATTTCGAAAATACTATATGCGGAAACACGGAATTAAACGTCTGCCGCAACTTTACGGCGTACGCCGTGGCAAGCGATGGGTCATTATTTTTTCACCATTGCATGTTGGTTCGGGCCTTTTGGGAACCCACACATGGGGGATAGACGGCTACTCCACCAAATACAGCATTACCTTGATCCGCAGCATAGTCGCCTATACGGCGGGGAGCCGTTGAAATGACCGAAAAATGTAGTTCTCCTAAGGTTGACATAAAACATGGTTGCAACCTCCGACACGGCAAGCGCTGCGGCTTTACGCTGGTTGAACTGCTGGTGGTTATTGCCATCATCACCATTTTAATTGCCATTTTGCTGCCGACGCTAAGCCGGGCGAGTGCATCGGCCGAAAGCGTCCAATGCGAGGGAAATCTTCACAGCATGGGGCAAATTCTGCTGGCATACTGTGCAAACTATGAGGGGCATCTGCCCTACGGTCTGGCGGAATACGGAACGGGCAATAACCAGTATGACTCACTGCTGTTCAGCTTCTATGAGGGCGTTACGCCAGAGACCTATATGGCCACCCGTGGCAATAATAATATGTGGCGACAAGCCTATGCGGCTATCTTTCACTGCCCGTCGGCGGTTTTGTCCATGAGTAACCCATGGAGCCTGAATTATGCGTGTAACCCCAACTTCTTCTACCAGCACCTGTATCTGACGTCTGACCCACGTGTGGCGCTTAATTCTACTTTGGCTGTATCGGCCATCCGCGACCCCGCCAATTCGCTGGCCATCGGTGATGCGAATCAGGCATTCCCCGATGGCGGATCGTGGGTAACCTTCGATTGGCAGCAAGAAGGCTGCGCGGCACCGTATGCAGGAGTTGGAGACTATCTCGTCCCGCCCGATGGATTTATTGTCGGCGGCATGGCCAATTCTGACTGGTCACCAACATTTACGTTTGGAACGGGACTGCGGTATCGACATAACACCTGGAGCCGGGCAGGCGGATGGGGAAACGCGGTTTTTTTTGACGGGCATGCCACCGGTATCCCCATTAATCGAAATACCAGCGGCACGCCGGCGAACGCACCGGGATCGCAGGGCGGTGCGGGCCTGCGAATCAAAAACATTTATGATCCGGTGCGGGCACCGACGGTCATCGGCAGTTGAATATATCGGCCAGGTGTTTTGTGTGTTCCGATATATCACCGGGCACAGACGCGGCAAGGAGTAAAAACATGTTTTGGCGGCATGTCGGCATTGCAGTCCAAGGGTACACGAGACGGCAGATGGTGCACGTCTGCAGAACGGCTTCTATTGCGGCCATCGCGACATTGCTACTTGGCACCGGAAGCCCCACTGTGTTCGCAAGCCCCCCCAAATTGCGGCTCGATCTGACATTTGATGGCCCCGTGGGGTCCCAGCCGACGAAAAAAATTTGGTTTTACGACAAAGGATGGGATCCAAACTGCCCGACCTATTATTCCGACAGTCTCAAGGTAATGCATATTGTACGCGACCCCCACGCCCAAGGTGGTAAGGCACTTGCGATCATGCTGCGCCCATACCCCGGGAAAAAAAACGCTTATATATCTGGGCGGATAAATACATCAGCCTGTCACAAAGGCAACTTCACCTATGGGATGGTAGAGGCCCGGATAAAGGTGCCCGGTGGCATGCGCGATGCCGGTTCGGGATCGTGGCCCGCATTCTGGATGCTCGGCTCCAACTTTAAGCGTGTGGGTTGGCCCCAATGCGGCGAAATTGACATTATGGAGAGTGCCGGGAACAGGCCGAACATTATCACCGGGACCATCCATGGACCGAATGTCGGTGCCGGGGCCCCTTACCGGTTACCGCGCAATAAGCAGTTTTGGCAGCGATATCACATTTTTCAGGTGTTCTGGTCACCGGGATCAATTCAGTTTGCCTGTGATTCACATATCTACGCCTGCTTTACTCCCAGTGATCAGTCCCGCAAAGGCTGGGTTTTCGACCATCCTTTTTACATCATACTGAATTTGGCAGAAGGTGGTGCCTACGGCGGGCCCACGGAGAAGGGTGCTAAGTTTCCTCAAACCATGCTCGTCAACTGGGTTAGAGCATATGAATGGAACCTCCGCAAGCCACAGCATCTGCAAGCTCTGAAACTTGCTGGTGGCGGTATACGACTTACATGGAAGGATTCGGCATACGACCAGACAGGCTTTGAACTTGAGCGGTCAGAAAGTCCGACATTTGCCACCGTGGATCGTCGGTGGTGGTTGGCCCCTGATTTATCGGCTTGGACGGACAAAACCGCTATTGCGGGTAAGCCTTGGTATTACCGCATAGCGGCACTGTCTCCGCGCGCAATATCAGCACTATTCAAACTGCCGCGAGCTGAAGTCCGCGCAATAACAAAAGACTCCAAAATGAACCGATGGATCGTGTCGAAATTCACGCCGGTTGTACGCGCCACCCAATTCGCGACCAGCAAATCTGCAACCGATCTTGGTACGCCGATGCTCGCCATCAACTGCGGCGATATGAAAAGCCACGGGGTATTTAAGGCAGATGTCGGTTACGCCGACGGTGGCACGCCTGAGCATGGCACCACTCATGCCATCGAAACCCGTCGCGTATCAGGTGCTGCGCCACCCGTTGTATATCAATACAGCCGTTTTGGCTCATTCACCTACCATTTGCGGGGTCTTAAACCAGGTAACAAATATGCAGTGGTATTGGATTGGGCGGAATATTATTGGCATGGCCCGCGCAAACGCTTATTTGCCGTCTTCGCCAACCACCATCTAAAACTTTCGGATGTGGATATTTATGCCCTGGCAGGCGGAAGGTATCGTGCATTTGACGAATCTTTTACCGCCCATGCCGATGCACATGGCACGATCAATCTAAAATTCGTAAGTCAGCGTGACAATGCGCAGATCAATGGGATAGAGGTGTTCAGCCTGAAGCATTAAAACCTTTAATTGCAAGCGGACTCCGTTCTTTTGCGTCCACCATGGCGATAGAATGCGGCAGGCCCTTGCGAATACGACCATACACGCTAGGTTCATTAGCTGAGATTAGTTGCAGTACGCCCGAGTGGCGTCAGAAAGGTTACGGAAGATTATGCAGTCATCAATGATAAAATCGCTGTGCAAAGGTATGTCCGCCACCGCCGCAGTGCTTATGGCCATCGCGGCCATCGGCGTTTGCCACGCCCGAAGTGCTGAAATGTACAGCCCTGTCGGACTCACACAGCAGCAAATCAACGCTACCGCCCAGCATCTTTTAAAACAGATGACCTTGCAGGAAAAGGTTCGGATGATGGCCTTTGAAGATGTGCTGGACGTGCCCGGGGTTAAGCGGCTTGGCATCCCCACGCTGGTTATGTCGGATGCATCGGTGGGGGTTAGACGGTTTGGCGCGTCAACGGCCTACCCATCGACAATGGCGCTGGCAGCCTCGTGGAACCGAAAACTGGCCTATCGGGTCGGCCGGGCGCTTGGCAGTGATTGCCGCGCTCGCGGTGTGCATTTGATATTCGGCCCCGGCATGAATGTGATGCGGGAGCCCCAGGATGGACGTAACTTTGAATACATGGGTGAAGACCCCTATCTGACCGCTCAGTTGGCGGTGCCGTGGATCAAAGGTGTGCAGTCGCAGGAGGTGGCAGCCTGCGCCAAACACTATGTGGGTAACGAGGAAGAGACCGACCGGATGGATCTGAACTGCATCATCAGTCGGCGGGCACTGGAAGAATTGTATCTGCTGCCGTTTCGCGCAGCCGTCCGTAAGGGGCATGTGTGGAGTATCATGGCTGCATACAACAAGGTGAATGGGCAATATTCCACGGCCAATAAATTTTTACTTACCGATATGCTTCGTAAGCATTGGGGGTTCAAGGGTGTTTTAATGTCAGACTGGGGGGCATCGCATTCCACGCTTGGTCCGCTGCTGGCTGGCATGGATCTGGAAATGCACAAGCCCATCAATTACACCCTGAAAAAGATCGGGCGACTGATCCGGAGCGGAAAGGTAACCATCGGCAACATCAACACGCATGTGCTTCGGATACTGCGAATGGATGTGGCAATGGGCTTTCTGGATCGTCCGCAGAAGCTGGGATGCATACCACGCAATAACCCCATTTCCGCCTATGCGGCCTACACGGAAGAGGCACAGGGAGCAGTATTACTTAAAAACAAAGCACATCTGTTACCGGTACCGACACCGTCGGCTGGCGACCTGATTGTGGTGCTTGGACCCATGGCCACCCCGGCGGTGACGGGCGGTGGCGGAAGCTCATATGTGATTCCCATTTCCGGCCCAATCAGCCTGCTTGATGCGATTCGCGCCGACGCGCCCGATGCCAGAGTCGTCAACATTCCCTACTTGGATCGATCCAGCCAGGCGTGGCAAAGTACCTATCTTTATCGGGACGCCCACACGCACGGCTGCAGCTACCAACTTTCAAAAATGAACGCCCCCAAGCCAGGCATCACTGGAAATCTCCCCACCGTTGACTACCACTGGCCGACTGGCGGGCCCAACGGGCTGCACGGATCGAATGGCTTCACCGGTGTATTTCGTACCACGCTGCGGCCCACGGTAACCGGAAATTACATGCTGAAATTTTTCTGTACAGCCGGTGCCAATGTTTATATCAATCGGTACAACACGGTGGAGCAGTGGCGGCCGCGCCCCGTCGAGCCATTTATGAACAGCTACCACCTGGTAGCCGGCAAAACATACAAAATAAAAATTGTTCTGGTGGCTAAACCCATTACTGCGCTGGCACCCGTACCGGGCGGTGAAGTAAAACTCGGCGTGCGTCTGATGAGTCGTTCGTTGCTGACACCGTCGGAAAAAGCCCTGATTCGCAAGGCCAATCTGGTTGTGGCCGGTGCAGGTTTTGGTCCGCGAATCGAGCACGAGGACCTGGACCGCAGCTTTAACCTCCCCAGTTTACAGGGAGAGTATCTGCAAAGTGTCGGCCGCCTGAACCCGCATACCATCGTGGTGCTTAACTCTGGTGGTCCGGTCGGACTTAAGCCATGGATCAACCACGTCGATGCATTTATCGACGCATGGTATCCCGGCGAAAACGGCAACCAGGCGGTAGCAGATATTATTTTCGGCAAGGTCAATCCCAGTGGTCACCTGCCGGTTACATTCAGTTGGAGCAGGAAGCAGGAACCCGCATACGGACATTTTCCAGGGCATGATATTTTGGGTAAGCACCCGACGGTGCATTTTGCCGAGGGCATATTTATTGGATATCGCTGGTTTAATAAACACCACATTACGCCGGCGTTTCCGTTCGGTTTCGGGCTTTCATACACGCACTTTGCCATCGCCGGCATCGGAGTAAACGCCATCGGGCATCAAAGCCATAAAAAAGTGATGGTACTGGCCCGCATCACCAATACAGGCCGCCGATCGGGAGCGGATGTTGTGCAGCTTTATGTAAAGCCGCCAGCCGGAAAACTGGTTCGCGTGGTACAAAAGCTGGAGGGTTTCCAGCGCGTTAAACTCCATCCCGGCCAAAGCCGGATTGTCCAGATGAGTCTGAATTGGCGCAGCTTTGCCTGTTTTGACACCCACAAAGATAAATGGATCGTACCGGCGGGAACCTATCAACTGGCGGTGGGGGATTCAAGTAATCATACATCCACCGTCGGTAGTGTGGTATTTAAATAATATCGCGCGGTGCCACGTGGCGGTGGTGTTGCCGCAGGCGTTATATAGCCACCGCCCTTGGCGGTGAATCCGGGTAGCCATTTGCACAGCCGAGAGCCAAGCACGCGAAGGTTCGCGGATGTAGCTGTGTCATATTGTTATAATTCTCTCCGAGGCTCCGCGCCTCTGCGCGAGATAATAATACCTCTCCGTGTGGCATAAGGTTTCATGCCGCTGGCATGATGATATTTGTTTATGTGGCGCACAGAGAAAAGAGCCACAGAGTTTAAGTCACCGGATATCTCACACCATATTAGCCAAATCACGACAATTAGGCAGGTCCATATCCAATATGCTTGGCGTTTCTTGGCGTCCTCCGCGATCTTTGCGGTGAATCAAAGTACCTATTTGCAACGCGGAGATCGCCAAGAGCGCGAAGGTTCGCCGATGTAGCTGTGTCATAGTTTCATGCCTCTCTCCGTGCCCCCGCGCCTCTGCGCGAGATAATAACACTTCTCCGTGCGGCATAAGGTTTCATGCCGCTGGCATGATGATATTTGTTTATGTGGCGCACAGAGAAAAGAGCCACAGAGTTTAAGTCACCGGATCATTCGCACCATATTAGCCAAATCGCGACAATTAGGTATTCCCATATCCAATATGCTTGGCGTTTCTTGGCGTCCTCCGCGATCTTTGCGGTGAATCAAAGTACCTATTTGCAACGCGGAGATCGCCAAGAGCGCGAAGG
>JAKAZF010000130.1 GCA_021826605.1 Planctomycetota bacterium
TGGAAGCAGTGGAAGGCACAGACCGCATGATTGAACGCGCCGGGACGTTATGCAAGCGTGGTGGCTGGGTGCTGTGCAAGGCCAGTAATCCAAATCAGGATATGCGATTCGACGTACCGACCATTGGGCCGGCGACCATTGAGCGGCTCAAACAGCAGGGTGCCGCCGCGGTAGTGCTGGAAGCCGGCCGAACCATTATGCTCGATAAACCGGACTTGCTGAAACTGGCCGATAAACTTGGTATTGTGGTCATGGGGCGGCAGTGAGTGGCCGTTAATTAAACAAAAATCCATAAAACCGACGATTTTCGCGTGGCTTCGGCCATTTACACGTTTTTTGATGATGTTTTATTGGGCGTCGTTTGACATATAGACGTTCATGATTACTATCATCATTAAGAAACCGCGTGTTATATTTGCGGTGAAAATCATGAGCGAACGGGAAAAATTCGGAATAGAAGAACTCGCAGTCGTGCTGAGTCATTATGATATTGGTGTTATAAGCACCGTCAAAGAGTACGCCCGCGGGTCACGAAAAGCCCCAAAACTGCTGATCCGATCGGAAAAAGGCGACTACCTGCTCAAGCGCCGGGCGCGGGGCAAGGATGATCCGTTTAAGGTGGCGTTTTGCCATGCCATTCAGTTGTATCTGGCGGAAAAACAGTTTCCGCTGCCGCACCTGATCGGCACGAAGCGCGATAACAATTCAATGCTGCAACTTTCCAGCACAATCTACGAACTTTTCGAATATATTCGCGGCACAGGATATGACAACTCCCCTGAAGCCACGCAGGATTCGGGGCGGATTCTGGCACTTTACCACAAGCTCCTGCGTAATTATACGCCGGAATATGAACCGCCCACGGGCAGTTACCACAATTCCCGGCATATCGGCAGCAGTATTGACCAGATTCCCGACACGATCAGCCGCAACAAACTGCCGCATGGTGACTCACGTATGGTTACCGATACGCTGGAAATATTGCGAACCGCCTATGTTGAAGCGGCCGCAAAGGTCAATGAAATCGGGCTGATGGACTGGCCACTGCAGATTGTCCATTGCGATTGGCATCCGGGAAACATGCTGTTTCGCAACCAGAAAGTGGTCGCGGTTATTGATTACGATTCGGCCCGGCTGCAACAGCGCATTGTTGATCTGGCCAACGGCGTGCTGCAATTTTCGATTATTGGCGGCGGCGATGACCCCTCGACGTGGCCGGATCATGTCGATGAACGCCGATTTGAACGTTTTATGCACGGATATGATTCCGTTGATATGATAAGTGTAGCGGAATTGCAGACGGTACCCTGGCTGATGGTAGAGGCAATGGTCGCCGAAAGCGCGTTTCATATTGCCGCGACAGGGTCATTTGGACGTATCGAGGGATTCGGATTCTTGAAAATGATAGAGAGGAAAGTAAAATGGGTGCAGGAACATGCAGACCGACTGATGAAATTAATTCACAGTTGACGGCGTATTCCCCTTCGGCTTTCAGCCGGGGCAACTGTTCTTGCTTCGGACCTGGGCCGAAAAGTTCCGCGTTCATGGACGAACCTCGATTGAATGTGGAACCCGATAATTCGTGGTTTCGTAGCGCCAATCTTACGGATGGGAGAGATCGCTATATGTTGTTTGATCCAACCAACTCCGGCTGTTGCCGGAATGGTGGTTGAATAAATGTTTTTCCGCGGATCTACGCGGACAAAGAAAAGGAGCGTGCTATGAATGTGCTGATTCCTCAAACGGACCTGGGCGGAAATTACGCGTTAATCTGTGATCGCCTGAAGCAGGTTCGCACGCAGGTTTGTGGCCGCCGGGGCCAATCGCGCTTTGCCTTTTTACTCGGGCTATCGCCATCCACCTACAACTATTATGAAAAAGGGCGCGTACCACCGGTGGAAGTACTGGATTTGGCGGCCAAAATATCCGGTGCCCCCCTGCTGTGGCTGATCCGCGGCGAACCGGCGGATTTCAATATTACCACACTGAATTTTATCGTCGGCGAATTGCCGGAAAAGCCGCCCGCCAAAGAAAAAGTTGATCCTGTATAAGCCCAGAGATTCCCTGGCCCCCAACCACACGGGCCTCGTTGGACGGAAAACTGGAGCGGCAGCGGCGGAGAGCACTTTAGTCTTCCCACAGCAAAAAGTCGTCTTCGACCAATCTTCTTTTCCGTAAACATATTCCATAAATCGGGGGAGAAATGACTATAATCAGGCGGGGATTCATTGCCCCGCGTGTTGACAAAGGGATTTCATGCATAATTGTTGGAATATGAGAGCTGCCCGATTACTGAGCATCGCTACGCTTTTGTTTACGTTATCACTTCTCGCATGGGGCTTGCCATCGCTGCGCTCGCAGGTTGTTGGGTTTGGCTTTCCATCACCCGCTGTAGTGCGGGCCACGCTTCACGCGCGGCCGAATAAGCTTACAGCGCCGGGTAAAGGCGTGCTGCGCATGCTCTGCACGGTCATTCCCGGCTATCACCTGCAAAGCCATCATCCGCTGGACAAATTTCTTGTTCCGGCGGACGTTACCGTTGCTCCGGTGCGAGGATTTGCGTTTGGGAAAATTGTATTTCCAAAAGCCAGACTCATTCCCGCATCAGCGCAAATTACCAGTGCGGGAAAACTTTCCGTGTATGAGGGGCAATTTGTCATTGAGATTGCATACACAGTTTCAAGGGAAGCCAGGAGCGGCGTTAACACCATCCATGCGGCATTTACCTATCAAGCCTGCAATGCTGAATCGTGCCTGCCGCCGCAAACACTGAAACTCTCCACATCAATAACCGTGTCGGGTGGGCAGTTGGCGGCCGGCACCGCAACATCCGCGACGAATCTCGGCACGCATGGCACGGCCCCGGCTGTGATCCCCGGCAAAGCGGGAAGCCCACGCGGCGATGTCCAACAAACGCTTGCGGCCATCCGAAAGCTGCACTACGAAATTAAAACAGTGCATGAGCCGATTTGGCGGCTGATCCTGTTCGCCTTACTTGGCGGATTGATTTTAAATATCATGCCCTGTGTACTGCCGGTGATTCCATTAAAAGTTCTGGCCATGGTTCAACAAGCCCACGGCTCGCGAAAAATGGCGGTGCTCCACGCGCTGGTTTTTTCGGCCGGGATTATTTCATTGTTCTTTATCCTTGCTGTGCTCATGGGAGTTTATCGTGCCGTAACCGGGCAAACATTGACCTACGGCATGCAATATCAACATCCGGCATTTCTAATTGCGATAGCCTTAATCGTGCTGGCTCTGGCATTGTCCATGCTGGGTGTGTGGACCATTCAACCGCCCAATGCGCTCTATGCCGTTGACACCAATCGGGGCGGCCTGGCGGGCGCATTTGGCATGGGGATGCTGGCGACGCTACTGGCCACACCCTGCAGCGCGCCATTTCTGGGCGTAATGCTCACTTGGGCGCTGGTTCAACCAACGGCCATTATCGTATTGTTTTTTGTGCTTATTGGCGTGGGAATGGCCTGGCCTTATGTGCTCTTGGCGGCATTTCCGGCATGGCTTAGTCATGTACCGCGGGCCGGGCGCTGGTCGGAAATTGTCAAAGAAGCGCTCGGGCTGGTGATGGTGGCGGTGGCGGTTTACTTGCTATTAAGCACCGAGAATCAATCGCAAATAACCGCAGGCTTTGTGCTGGCGATGATCCTGGCGATGGTGTGCTGGGGTTGGGGCAGATTATCGGACATTAACATGACCGCCATGAGAATCTGGGGAATTCGGCTGGGCTTTGTCGCAGGCGGCGTGGTGGCGGGCGGTTTATATCTGATCTGGTCGGGTGGAATCCAAGCTGAAAAAAGCGCCACGGTGGTGCGTTCCCAGCGTGGAACACCGGGCACGTTTGCAGTTAATCACTGGCAGGACTTTAACTGGAGTGCGATGAATGCAGCTTTACGAGCCGGACATCCCGTGGTCGTTGATTTTACCGCCCCCTGGTGCATTAATTGCCGATTTGTAAAAGCGACGGTGCTTGATGCCCAACCGGTACGCCAGAAATTCGCGATTACCAAAGCGGTGCTATTCAGTGCGGATATTGATCAGACCATACCCAAAGCCTTCTGGCTCAAGCTCGGAGGGCGGGCGATACCCTATCTGGCGATTTTATCCCCCAGACATCCGGCTTCGCCCGCAATTTTGCGCGATATTTACACGCAGCAGAATGTAATGGATGATATTGCAGCAGCGGTGCGGTAAGTCGGCCGAAGAAAGTTGAATCCTTTGTCAACTTGATTCGTCAGGCACACAGGATGGTACGGTTGACAGCCAGCGGTCCAATGCTCACGGCAGTTGCAGAAAGGCGGAGCCTGAAATTGAAATACTTGCGAATCGGGATTGTCTTTTTCTTAGCATTGCTTGCAGCGGGGACGACAAAAAGCCGGGCCGATACTCTGGGCACCGGTTGGAAATACCGGCGTTCGTTGCGTGCCAATTTATTTCCAACCTCAGCGCCGGGAAAAAATATCGCCTGGGCGCAATTCTATACCAATAGTGCGCGCCTGCCGGATGGCCGGGATTTGCGTGTAACAACCGCCACGGGAACCATATTGCCCATGCGGCTGCTTCGCATTTCCAAACATGACGATCTGGTGCGTCTGGCATTTCAGGAGCCGGCAGCCGGGGAATATTTTGTATGGTGGGGCAACGAGCATCCGGGGACAGCAGCACCGAAGTTAAAAATAGAACGGGGGATATTTCTGCGGGTGTATCCGCTGGTGCAAGGCCCACGCCGCACTTGGCGGCAGATGATGCAACGCTTCAATCAGGCCCGCCCCTTTGCCTGCATGTTTGTGCCGGAAATGTTCATGGGCTATGACCCCACCGGTTGGAATCGGCAGGATATGATGCTGTATCGGGCCGACCTGCACATTACCAGCGCCGGCAATTACACTTTCGCGTTTGATGTTGCGGATGTGGGATTTTTGAATCTCAACGGAAAAAATCTGCTGACCAAAACCCGGCCCGGCGGCATGATGGGACGCGTGCGTTATAAACGGACAATTTATCTGAGACCGGGATGGTATCCCATGACTGTCGGCGAATTGCACTTGTGGTGGCTGGCGGGAATCTCCGTTGATTGGAAGCCACCCGGATCCGCGCAATACGCGCCGATTCCTGCGGCCGCATTTGCGCCGGCGAATCAGGCGGTCGTCGGCCGTCTGCAAAAGCTCGGCGGCGGCTATACAGCCGACTTTTCCATCAAACCGCAATCACAATTATTTGTTCCGCCGGACAATTATATGCAGCGTTATACATTCTCCGCACTCGTACCGTCCACGTTTGCGCCACAGGTCAACTGGCGATTTTCCGATGGGCAAACCGCGCATGGCCTGCAAGTGGACCATGAGTTTTTAGCGCCCGGCATTTATACGGTTACGATGACTGTGCATCAGGCGGGAAACACCTTTACCGCCCGACGCAGACTGCTGGTTCGTACGGAAATGTTTTCAAAATTTCCGTATCCACCGGTGGACCCGGCGGGCGTGGTGGCAGACATTATTGACAATTACAACCTGAAAACACTTTCCGGCAGGCAACTTTACCGCGGCGTGATGTTTTATCATCATTATAAGAATCTTCGCGGATTGCGGCCTTGGGGGCTGGCATGGGCGCTTTCAACCGATGCGCAAAATCCGGTATCTGTGGTCCGCACCGCAGACATGCTGGTGCGCCGGGAACTGGAAAAAGACAATTTCCAGCAGGCGGGAAATATTTACCTGCTGGCATCGCGCAAGCATATCGACACCATTACGCAGGCCCATTTGCTGCTGCATTATGCGGTAACAGCGTGTAATTACTCTGGAAAAGCTCCTGAGGTTCTGCAGGAACTGCAAAACTGGAAAGCCGATCATGGGCATTTATCCAAACCGGCCGCACACGATTTAAACACCGCCCTGGCCTACGCCTCCGTTGCCAACGGTCATGGTGCGGCCGCCAGCAAATATGTTGCCGATGCCGGAGATTTAACAGCGATGGCCTACAGCGCGCAGGAGATTCGCCAAGGTGTGCTGGCCCGGAACGTGGAAAGTTATATTGACAGCCATCATTATCGAACTGCGGATCATTTACTGGATCAGTGGGAGTTACAGTTTCCGCGTGCCATTATCAAAGGGTATACAAGGCTGCTGCGAGTGAAGCTCATGACGGCACAGCAGCATTTTATCAATGCGGCGCACATTGCGGTCCAATATGTTAACAGTGAACCAAAATCATTTTATGCGGCAAAATTACTTTACCTGGCCAGTGCGGCATATCGAAGCGCGGGCAAGACCAATCGCGCTGAACTTCTTCTGGCGCGGTTAAAGCAGGATTATCCCGAATCCCCTTATGCGTATAAGCATTGAGGGTTTATTGCCCCTTGAAAAATTGCAGATCGGCGTGACGCGGATACATTTTCCGGACAAATCGGAAGGCCACATAGGGACTTACCCCGTCGCAGAGTATTTTCTTGTAAAACAACTGGCTGACCAATGCGGCATCAGCCCAACGGATTTCCCGACGCGGGCTGATAAACGCCGCCGCCCCGGTACCCCGCACAAAGGCCTCGCCGAATGTTTCATTACCCGTTAAGCAGCTTGAGGAAAAGACTATTTTCCCGGAAAGATCTCCGGCCAGGGTAATGAGTTCATCGATGTCCACATCTTCCAACTGTAAGACCAGCTTGCGTTTGAGTCCGTGCATGGAAAAATGAATGTGCCGGCTGCTGGACATCCGGGCCAGTTTAAAAAAATGGCCGAGTTCCAATTTTGTCCGGATGAAGGAATACAGGGGTTTAGCACCGATCATGCGAAGAAATTCGCCCAACAAACGCCCCTCTGACCAGTGTTTCTCCGTGGGCTTTCGGGACACCGATTCGATAACGACGATTTTATTAGAGGGCTGCAAGCGACGCGCCGGCATTCGGCCGGTTTCACCATCCACATATGTAAAATAGGCGGTGCCGTTGGAAAGAAACGTGATGCGTGCGGGAAAGAGCCGCTCATTCTGCCAAGGTGCATATACGCGATCGCCAATATGGTATGGATTAACAGCCACCAGGAACCTCCAAACACAACGGTGTATTATACCCGATGCGCCAAGGGGTAGCGGCGTAGCCGAAGGGCTTATTGCAACAAATTGATTATTGGACCCGGATTTTTCCAAGCCCCGTTGGAACAGAGCCTGGCTTTATAAGATCGAAACAATATTTTCGCGTTTACGAT
>JAKAZF010000131.1 GCA_021826605.1 Planctomycetota bacterium
GGGGTGGTCCCGGAATGCACTGCTGATTCATGCGCTGGGTAGCGCGGCAGCGACGAATCCAGGTAAAATCCAGCACGTTGAATTACTGGGCACCGCGCAAAAGCTGAACTGGAGCCAATCGGCCGTCGGCCTGCGTGTTGAATTGCCCGGTATTCGTCCCACGGTTGATTACGCCATAGCATTAAAGGTGATTTTATGAGTGACTCGACACGCCGGCGAACCTGCAACATGGCGCCTTCGAAAGCGCCCTTTTACGGCACATGGGGGGACGACCGTTGTGTGGGGTGCGTGACTGGAATATATAGAAATGTCTCCACGGTTGGCATGTTGATTCTGATTCTGATATGTGTCGCGAGTTTATCCTGGCCTGGGCGAACCTGCGCAAAGGTGCCGCCGCTGGCAACCGGGGCGAACATACCCACACTTGATCCCTCCGCGGGATTGATACAAATGAAGCATTCGCCTCGGATTAATGCCCTGAAGGTTGTTGAGTCGTTGCAACCACCGCCGGCTGAGAAGTACCTGCGACACTTATATTTTCAGCCGCTGCACGTTACCGTCCTGCACGGTAGAACCGCGTTTGCCGGCTTGGCGGACGTTGCCGGTTCCATGCGGGCAAACCGCAGCCTCCGCCCCGGATACCGTGGAAATTCTCCGCTGGTTCCGGCCCACAGGATTTCACTCCTGGCCGTCGGGGCGCATTCCGCGCCACTGCCCGAATTGCTGCTGGATTTCGGCCAGGAGGTTGCCGGAAGAATCCAGGTTCGCGGGTCCGGGGGAACCATATTGATCGGCACTGGCGAATCCCGTGGTGAAGCATTGCATAAGCCATGGGGAGGTGTTCACGCATTGGACCTTACCGGCGGAAATACTCTGTCCACGCCTTACAGTGGGTTTCGCTACGCCACAGTTGTCTTTCAAGGGCACGGCCGCATTAAACTCAACCGCCTCCGATTGGATTTTAAATACTATCCTGTGCATTACCGCGGCGCATTTCGTTGTGCTGATCCGCTGTTAACCCGCATCTGGTACACGGGGGCGTACACGGCGCATCTCTGTATGCAGGAAGAAATCTGGGATGCGCCAAAGCGGGATCGTTCTTTATGGATGGGCGACACGCAAATTTCAGGCGAGGTGATTAACAACGCGTTTCTTGATCGCTTCCTGATGGAACTGACCATGAGCTATTTGCGCAACCGGGCACAGGGCGATCTTATGCCGCGTGGTTTACCGATGGGCGGTGAGTGGCATGGAGCGAGGTTTTTCAACCGGCCCGCAGATGTGCTGCCAGTGCGCGATGTCAACGCGATTCCGGGCTATTCGTGTGCCTGGATATGTACCCTGGCTGACTTTTATAAACATACCGGCGCTATGGGCTATCTTCGGTCCCAGCACCAATTGCTGCTGTCCATGCTTCGTTATATGCGCAGCGGATTTAATCGCAAAAATCTGTTTATCAACAGTCATAACGAGTGGAACTTTGTCGATTGGGTCCCGCTTTTGAACGGCGGAAAGTTCCGCGACGCCGCCACAGACACCCGGCAGGCTCGGATCAATACGGACCTCTACACCTGCTGGGCCGTTAAGCGAGCCGTCTTCCTCCTCAAGGCACTGGGAGATCACGCGAATGCCGAAAAATACATGCAATGGCACACAGAACTTGTTAAGGCCGCCCGGAGGTATCTGGTTAATCCGCACACCGAAACCTATACCAGTCTCCCGCAACCCAACGCAATGGCGATACTTTCCAAAGTAGCCGATGCCCGGCAGCGGGCTGCAATCAACGCCCATATTTTTGGCCCCCATAACCATTTCTGGAGGAAAATTGGAACCCCATATTGCATGAATTTTGCGTTGTTTGCTCTGAGCGATCTGGGACAAACCAATCGTGCTTTGGCGTTTGTCCGCAGATATTGGGGTGGGATGCTAAAAGACGGCGCGACCACATTCTGGGAGGCGTATCGAATGTCCGCCGCGCGGCGAAATGCGTCAAGGCAACTGGGATATCGCACAAGTTTATGCCACGGGTGGTCCGCCGGTGCCACAAATTGGCTAACCCAGTACATATTGGGCGTCAATCCGGTGGCAGGCGGCTTTCAGCGTGTCAATATCACCCCCCACATGGGAGACCTGAAATGGATTGCGGGAAAGGTGCCCACGCCCAATGGCCCCATCCGCATTCGATTACAGCGAATCGGAAATCGCCGATCCCTGGGTATTACGCTCCCGGAGAATGTGCGGGCCACCATCGCTCTGCATGGCACCAGGATGCTGATAAAGGGTGCGGCGGCCGTAGCTGATCATGTTGCGAATGGGCGGATTTTTGTGCAACTCGACAAGCCCGGCCACTATACGATCATCGCCAGATAGAGCACAGCTTCCTTCGGCACGACCAGCCCCAGTCGCCGGGAAGCGGATCATGTTGTCATGCGGGAAGTTGCCAGGCGACTGAGGAAGCCAAATCAACGCCTTTTCGGGATTGCAGGATGGCTGGTGCCGTGGCGATGCGCCTGATGGAAAAAGCTCTCAGGCCTTTTTCGCCGGCATGGGTAAGTGTTTTCAAATCAGCGGCGAAAGGTCAGGATCGCAATTTCTTCTGCCGGGCGGAAAATTCTACCGGGACTTTGAATACTTTTTCAAACAGATCGGCCTTGTGCCGTGCGGCCCAGAGTTCCAGTTCGTAATCCGTCTGTGTTGTTAACGAAAATATCGCTCTGCGATTGCGCAGGGACATCCGAACACCTTCAACATTTCGGTAATGACCGCGGTCAAGCCCGTCGGCCAAACGTAATATCGCTGCCAGTTTGTCCACTACCTTTTGTTCCGCCAGGGTAAGCGACATGTACGCCTCATGGCTCTTCTTGGGCATACTGCGTCGATGATAACGCGCCACATTTCCGATAATTTCCAGTTCCACCGGAGAAAAGCCTTCAAGATCTCCATTTTTAATCAGGTAATAGCTGTGTTTATGATGGCCACTGTGGCCGATATGCCAGCCAATATCATGCAGCATCGCGGCATATCCCAGCCACTCCCGCGCTCGGTTGTCCAGATGATGCAGTCGCCGGGTTTGATCAAAAATGCTCAAAGCCAGTTGGGCCACCTGCTGGTGGTGGGGCTCATCATAGTTACAACGGCGGCCCAGTTCGATAACGCTGCGGCGGCGCGGCTCGGTAATTTCCACGGACAATCGCACCTTGGGCCAGTGGGTTTGCATGTAATCAATAATCATGCCTTCACGCATGGCCCGATCTGATATTTCAATAATCGGGATATTTAATTGTTCAAACAGGTAATTCACCAGCTCCGCCCCGGCGATGATTTGTGCGGCTCTGCCCGGATCAAGCCCCGGCATTTTCAGACGTTCTTTCTGTGTGGAACGCATGAGCCGGCGGTAGATAATTTCAAAATCTTCATGCCGCATTTCACTTACGACACGATGCCGCGCAATATGCTGTTCATGCTGCCCGACGCACATGGCGGCCAGATTTTCCAAGGTTCCGGATGTGCCGATAAATTTAGTCACATGCAGCGAGCGAATGCGGGAAATCAGCCCCTTGAGTGTGGCGTGAATGTGTCTCCGCAATTCCCGAAGTTCCCCCTTGCTTGGCGGGTCATGCCGGATAAATTGCTGCGTCAGGCGACTGGCTCCAAGCTTGCGACTTTCCAGCATCAACGCCTTTTCCGGCGTTCCGACGATTAATTCCGCCGAACCTCCGCCAATATCAATGATCAGCGCCGGTCCCTCCTCCATGCCGACGGCCTGCCTAACCGCCAGATAAATCAGCCGCGCTTCCTCCTGGCTGCTGATCACCCGTATGTCCAGTCCAAGCTGGGTTTTTGCCATCAGAACAAAATCGCCGCCGTTGATACTTTCGCGCACGGCACTGGTTGCAAATGCCAGTACACGATCACATTCCAAACTCTGCGCAACGCGCATGTACCGGCTTAAAACGCCCATCGTATGCGTCATGGCGGGACGCGGAAGGATGTGGCGTACCAGCGATTCACTTCCTAATTGTGTTAATTCTTTCTCGGAGCTTAATACTTTAAAGCCCATTGTCGCAGTAACTTCTACAATCACCATGTGCAGACTGTTGGTGCCAATGTCAATGGCCGCAATTCTTAGACCATGTGGGGTGTTGTGCCTCGCGGTTTTTCCTTTGCCGGTCCGCCGATTCGCCGTTCGGTTTACGAGAGCTGCGGCGTGTGACGGTCCGGTCCTGGTGGATATCCTTTTTGTGGTTATGTGTGGCCTCTTCATATCGTAAGATTATGCTGGTCCAGGTGCCGTATGTCCATGCACTTTACCCGCGATACCGCATTTTTTACCCATTGTATGCCTGCCGAAGCTCTATTGGGTCTCCGCTTCGGGCTTGATGAGTCGCGAAGATTGTCTGTCCACCCTAAAATGCCGTTATGAAAAAATGGCTCAACAGTATTAATTTGCTGGCATGCACGGTTCTTGGGGTAATAATTGTCCTTTGCGGGGGCCTGGCGCAGGGGCTTGCTTCGGCTAACACCGCCGTTGCGCCTGTCCGCCCGCCCGGCGCAGTGCGGCTGATCGCATTACCGCGCTTGGTGGCCGCCGGCAGCAAAGATTATCTATGGCTGACCATTCCGTCCAAGCCGGTAAAACCGCTGACCGGACCGCAATTTTTGCTGTTGTCTCATGCCCTTAATGCCCGTAAGGACAACGCGGCCCTTTGGCGACAGGTCTCAACGGGAAGCTTTACGGGTTATCCTGATTGTGCCGCAGCCGCGGAAAATCCGATCAGCGGTGCGATGAAGCATGGGGTTTATCTCTTTTTTCAGAACGGGTATGGCGTCTGTTTTGGCCGCAAAGAGTCGATCAGCCTGCCACCGCTTAATGGAACACTCTTTCCCGTGGCGGCCGCGAATGAAAGTGGCAATGTGTATTTACTGGCATACGGTACGGTGGCTGGCACCAACAACGCCGTGGCATCCCCCGTCCAAAAAATCCTCTCGCATGTGCACAGCTTGGCCGACAGAATGATGGTGATTCCCCAGTCTGCACCCGTTCACACGGCCAACGCCTCCAGAAAGGTGGAAAATAAGCAGGACTTGAAGGCCGGAGAACAGCCAGCTCAGTTATCCGCCGGGCGGACGCCGGCGGTGCCTGCGAGTACCGCCCCTGCGCATAACAGAGTCGGCAGAACCATTGCTTCCGCCAAACTTTCCGCACCGTCGGAAGTTGCTGTTCGGCCGGGGCCTAACCCGTTGCCGGTATGGCATCTCCTGGAACTCCACGACGATCGCTGGTCCGAACTTCCCGCCCCGGTGCTGCCGGAGCGCCTTTCCAATTCATTGATCGTGGGCCGGGTGGCACTCATGGCGATCAATCATCAATTGATATTATTTCAATTAACAGCCGGACATGAACTTGCCGGGCAATTCATGGATATCCAAGCTGCAGCTTCAACGTGGCATCCTCTGCCTCCAGTGATTCTGCCGCATCCGACTCGCGTGATTCTTAGTGCTGCCTTCAGCCACGAAGGGGTGTTGGCCTGGACATCCGCCGGAGCTGCGGGAAGGACCGACATCAATGGTCTGGTTGTGCAAGTATCGGATCGTGACAACATCCAACTTACCCGCTGGCAAAAGCCATTGGTATCAACCATTGTTGGCAGCGCTTTTGGCGATATCGCCATGGGACGTGACGGGGATTGTTTTGCGATTCTGATCAGTCAGGCGAGCCACAAACTTACACAATATACATTCAGTTTGTCCGGCCAATTGCTGCAAGGCCCGGAAAACATTATTCCCATTGCCAAGTCGACAAACGTTCCCGGTGATTATGAACGACTGATTCTGGCGGCTCTGATTGTACTGCTGGCTCTGTCCGTATGGCGCCGAAAGGAACCCTTTGGAACGCTCAAGGTCAGCCCCAAATTTCATGTGGCCCGGCTGTACCGCAGGTTTGGCGCCGCCGGAATTGATTTGGCCCTGGCCGCTCTGGTGGTCATGCTGGTGTTTCATCTGTATACCCGAGAGGATTGGGTAAAAATGGCGAGGGCGTCGCTGGATCTGTTGTTCAATCCGCAGAATTTATTGAAGGCCCCCCAGTTTCTGTGGCTTCTGGCGATCTATGAAGTACATGTCACTGTTTCTGAACTGATTTTTGCCCGGTCGCTGGGAAAGTGGATTCTGGGGCTGTATGTAGTTGATATGACGGGCCAAAGGCCCGGGTTTGTTGCATTGCTTACCCGGAATTTATTCCGCATTCCTGAAATGATCGCCATAGTAGTGCTGGTGTTTATGTTTGTATCGACAGATCGTCAGCGTATTGGAGATATTCTGGCGCGAACCGTCGTTGTGCAGGACATAACGGATCAGGGCAAAATGTTGTGATTATCAAGTGACAGGCCACCGTCTGCATCTACGGAAAAGACATGGATATCATTGCTGGTAAATGCCTGTTCAGCGGTTCGACTTCAGATGGGGTTCGATATCGATACCTTTGGAAAAAATCAGAGGTTGCAAGGCCTGCGGGCATTTTGCAACGGCGTAGCGAAAACGGTAATGAAAGGTTGAAAATGGGTGAAAAACTGACTATCGAAGAATTTCAAAATCATATTCGTGATAAATACTCCGCCCGCGATATTCAACGCGGTTCGGCACCGACATTTATGTGGTTAATAGAGGAAATCGGCGAATTGGCCACCGCGTTACAAGGCGATGACCGCGACAACCAGGAGGAAGAATTTGCTGATGTTGTGGCATGGCTTTGTACGATGGCCAATATCCATGGCATTAACCTCACCTCCGCGATTGAGAAAAAATATTTCAAATCAGGCGGTCCGAAAGGCTTTAAATAACCAAGGCGACTTTAAGGCACTATTTTGCTAAGATAGCTTTGCAATGGACGATGTCTACCCTATATTTCTTCGGCTGAAAGAAAAACCCGTGCTGATTGTCGGTGGTGGGCCTGTCGGATGGCGCAAAGCGGAAGGCCTTCTTGCGGCGGGGGCACTGGTCACGGTGATAAGCATGGAATTCCATAAGGATTTCGAACAATTGCCGACGGTGCGGCGCGTTGCATCAGCCTACCAACCGGGCCTTTTGACACAGGCAGGGCAGCCGCGATGGATGCTGGTTTTTGCCGCAACGAACAATTCACAGGTCAATGCACAGATTTATGCGGATGCCAGCGGTATGGGAATACTGTGTAGCCGCTGTGATGCGCCAGC
>JAKAZF010000132.1 GCA_021826605.1 Planctomycetota bacterium
AAAACGCCGCCGCTACAACGCATCACTGATTGTCACATGCCATGCGTCGGCGCAACACGCGCGAACCCAAGGTGGTCAACAAATAAGCTGGCAAATTTGTGGAAGCAGACGCAGGCGCTGCAGGGAAATACCGCTGCCAATCAGACGTCATTCTTCCACGATCGTGTGCCGCACCACCTCTTCAATGGTGGTAATGCCCTCATAGATTGCCAGCAGGCCGGACTCGCGCAAATTGCGCATGCCGCGTTTGCGGGCGGCCTCACGCAGGATATCGGTGGAGGCGTGTTCCATAATCATCTGGCGCATGTCATCATCCAGAATCATAATTTCCGCGATGGATAAACGGCCCTTGTAACCGGTATTGTTGCATTTGTTGCAACCCCGCCCGTGGAAGAATGTCTTGTCGCGTACCTCTTCGGGCAGCAAACCGAGTTCCATTAATTGTTCCTCGGTGGGCTTGAATTCTTCCTTGCAGGTGTTGCAAATACGACGGCACAGCCGCTGGGCCAAAATGCCTTCCACCGTCGCAGTGATGAGGAATGGCTCAACCCCCAGATCTAAAAGACGCGCAATCGACGACGGTGCGTCGTTGGTATGCAGGGTACTGAAAACCAAATGCCCCGTAAGCGACGCCTGGGTGGCAATCTCGGCGGTTTCCTTATCGCGGATTTCACCAACGAGGATGATGTCCGGGTCCTGCCGAAGAATTGACCGCAGACAACGTGCGAAGGTGAGATCAATTTCTGAGCGTATCTGCACCTGCAATATGCCGTCAATATCGTATTCCACCGGGTCTTCGGTGGTGATGAGTTTGTCTTCAATACTGTTAAGTTCATTAAGCGCGGCGTAGAGCGTGGTGGTTTTGCCCGAACCAGTGGGGCCGGTGACCAGAACGATTCCGTTGGGTTTGTCGATAAGTTGGCGGAACACACGCAGGTCATCATCACGCATACCGAGTTTGTCGAGGTCCAGCGACACATTGGATCGGTCCAATACACGCAGCACGATGCTTTCGCCGAAAATAGTCGGCAGCACCGCAACGCGCAAATCGACCGGCTGGCCACCGATAACCAGTGGGATACGTCCATCCTGCGGCACGCGGCGCTCGGCGATGTCAAGGTTGGCCATTACCTTAATGCGGCTGGCCAGAGCCATGGCGATGTATTTGGGCGGAGGGACCATTTCATAGAGGACACCATCGATGCGGTAGCGCATCTTGAATTCATCTTCGAACGGTTCGAAGTGAATGTCGGACGCCCGTTCTTTAATGGCCTGCATCAGGACGGTGTTGAGCAGTCGTTTGACGGGGTTGGATTCGGCGAGGTCTTTAAGGGTTTCAAGGTCGATGGACTCGCCACGATTTTCCAGTGCTTTAAGGGTGGCATCCGAGCCGATTTCTCCCATCAGGTCGGCGAGGGAATCCTGATGCGCCTCGTAATATTTGGCCAATAATTTAGCCATGGCGTCGGGATCGGCGATACAGGTGACGACCTTGAATCCCATGAGGGTTTGCAGATCATCCACCACGCGGAAATTATCGGGGGAATCAAGTGCGATGGTGATGGTGTTGCTGGCCTCATCATAGGCGACCGGCATCACCCGGTATACGCTGGCCATCTGAGCGGGGAGACGGGCAATCAGATCGGGCGGAAATTCGCGGCTTTCAAGGTCGATGACTTCAAAGCCACGCTGAGCGGCCAGGGCAAAATTGAGGTCTTTTTGCGTGACCAGCCCCATCTCCACAAGCACCTGGCCAATAGGCGTGTGGATGCGTTTGCTTTTTTGCTGCTGCTGAACGGCAAGCCCCTGGTGCACCTGTTCGCGTGTGAGACGCCCCATTTTAATCAGGACGCGACCGAGGGGTCGATCCTTGAGCTGGTCGATGGGCGGCATTTTAAATTTGTTGGCCCCATCGGCGGCCGGTGCACCGGCCGCGGGCCGGTTGGCACTTGGCGGGGGATTACCGGGACTGCCGGGTTTGGCTGGTTTTTCCGATTCTGCCATGATTACTCCGAATAAATAACTCTCTCAATCAGCGGTGGCTTCGCATTATCAGGCGGCACGGCCGCCGGCCGCCGTATCCTTTTCCGTATCGGGGCGGTTCAAGCGTTTGCCCATACGTTCGGCCAGGTCGGCGGGTTGGCGGGCCTTGTCGACTGCATCTTCGGCGCTCACCTTACCGGATTTAAACAAGTCGAGCAGGTGATCATCGAGCAATTGCATGCCAAACTTTTTACCTGTCTGGATGGCCGAATCAATGCGGAACGTTTTATTTTCACGGATAAGGTTGGCAATGGCGGGTGTGACGACCAAAAATTCATAGGCGGCGGTGACGCTTTCGATGTCAATTCGCGGCAGCAATGCCTGCGAGAGGACGGCCAGCAGTGTGGTGGAAAGCTGCACACGTATCTGTTCCTGCTGATCGACAGGAAACGCATCAATCACGCGGTTAATGGTACCCTGGCAACCCGTGGTGTGGAGGGTACCAAAGACCAAGTGACCGGTCTCGGCGGCACGAATCGCGGCGGAAATGGTTTCAAGATCGCGCATTTCACCGACCAGAATGACGTCCGGATCCTGACGAAGGGCACGTCGCAGGGCCTCGGCAAAAGTTGGTACGTCGTTACCCTCGCCGACTTCACGCTGGCTGATGAGGCTTTTTTTATGCTGGTGATAATATTCCACGGGGTCTTCAACTGTGATGATGTGCCGATCGTAGTTGGTGTTGATGTAGTCGATCATGGTGGCCAGCGAGGTGGTTTTACCCGAGCCGGTGGGGCCGGTAACCAGAAATAATCCGCGAGGACGGCGGCAAAGTTCGGCACAGATGGGGGGCAGGCCAATATCTTCAAAACTCAGCAATTTATATGGAATTTTACGCAGCACCAGCGAAACATTGCCGCGCTCACGAAAGGCGGCCACACGAAACCGGGCCTTGGCCGATCCATCGGGCGTCGAGAATGCGAAGCCAAAGTCGGTGCTGCCACTTTCCTGTAATTCCTGCTGGCCGCGTTCGGGTGTGATCGACTTCATCAGGGCCATCGTGTCTTCAGGTTCCAGTGCCTTGGTTTGCAAATCCCGAAGGTGCCCGTTGAGTCGCAGTACCGGTGGACGTCCGACATGCAGGTGCAAGTCGGAGGCACCTTTTTTGATGGTGGTTTCAAGCAGGCGATCGATTAAAATTTGCGACATTTACAACCTCATAAAACTCAAACTTCAGGCCGACTCTTCGGTTGGCGGCCATCCGCCCCACGCTCCCATCAAACGCTGCCGGCCCACCGATTATACCCCGCAGCAAGCGGTACCTGCTGAAAGGCAAATGGCAACACGGAGACGTGGGGCAATCCCCGCTGCGACTGGCCGGTACTAGTCAACCAGCACGCCTTCAGCCTGCGTCACACGGGCGATTTCACGCGCTGTAGTCAGACCGTTGAGCACCTTGATGCATCCATCCTGCAGCAGGGTTTTCATTCCGCTGTTGACCGCAGACTTTCGCAGTTGGGTTGAACTGGCGCGTTTGAATGCCATCTCACGAATTTCACTGGTCATGGGCATCATTTCAAAAATGCCGATTCGGCCGCGATAGCCCGTGTTGTTGCAGGCAGGACACCCCACTGGCTTATTGATCGTCCGGCCCACAATGTCCTTATCGCTGAGGCCAATTACTTGCAGCATGCGTTTATCCGGTTCCGGATCGGGTGCCTTGCACTGATCGCAAAGGGTGCGAATGAGGCGCTGCGCCATGATGGCCTGAATGGATGACGCCACCAAGAATGGTTTTACCCCCATATCAATAAGACGGGTAATGGCGGATGGGGCATCATTGGTGTGCAATGTACTGAAGACCAGGTGGCCGGTCAGGGCCGCCTGCACCGCCACTTCGGCCACTTCACGATCACGGATTTCACCGACCAGAATGATATTGGGGGCCTGGCGAAGCATGGACCTGAGAATTTTCGCGAAGGTCAGGCCAATTTGTTCGCGCACCTGACACTGATTGATGCCGGCGAAGTTATATTCAACCGGGTCCTCAGCGGTAATGATTTTGCGATCAGGGGTGTTAAGTTCCGCCAAGGCACCGTAAAGGGTGGTGGTTTTACCCGATCCGGTCGGGCCGGTCACAAGGAAAATGCCATTGGGCCGGGAGATGATTTTTTTGAAACGGTTGTAATCGTCCTCTTCAAAGCCCATGCGCTGGATACCGATTTTAACATTATCAGGGCGCAAAATACGCAGCACCATCGATTCGCCGTGATAGGCGGGCAGTGAACTGACACGAAAATCTATCTGCGTTGCATCGATGGCCATTTTTATACGACCATCCTGCGGCAGGCGGCGTTCGGCGATATCCATACCCGCCATGATTTTGATACGCGCCAGAATCGTGTTTTGCATTTTTTTCTGCAGGTTATCGCGTTGCACGCAAACGCCGTCAATACGAAAACGTACCCGCATGCGGTCTTTCATCGGTTCAATATGGATATCGCTGGCGCGGGATTTCACCGCGTCGGTGATGATGGCACTTACCAGACGGATAATGGGTGCCTCGTCGTCATCCTTGCCCTTGACAAGCGACACATCCAGCGAGGCGTTTCGATCCATTGAAATTTTACGAACCATATCGTCAATGGAACGCTGTTCTTCAGCGAAAAGGCGATCAATATGGTCTTTGATTTTGCTTTTAACGGCCAGGCACGTTTCAATCGGTTTACTAAGGCGGAAACGCAGAATATCCAGTGTTTCCAGATCGTTCGGATCGCCGATGACGATTTTGAGCTTGCCGTTCTCCTCCCCCACCGGTAGCACCTGATGCCGTTTGATCAGATCGGCCGGCAAAAGGCGGAAATCACTCACAGCGAGGATGTTACGATCCAGATCAATGAATTCCATATCATTCTGGATGGCCATTGCCTTGGTGACATCTTCTTCCGACGCGGCTTTGGACTCCACAAGAACTTTTTCAATAGGCAGACGAGATTTGCGGGCCTCCTCAACGGCCTGCGCGGCAGCGGGCTGTTTGAGCGTCCCCATTTCCACTAAAATATCAACGAGTTCTTTACGCTTACGTGCCATATCCTACCTCATCCTGATCCGGTGCGGGGGAAATCGATTCCAAGTCGCCCTGCACCAAATAGTCTAACACAATTTGCTCAATGCCAAACAGAAAGCATCGGGCAACATCTCTGACCGACGCAAGCGTCATTCGCCATCAGGGCCATGCGAACAACCTCTTGTGCGGCCGCGGTGCAGGCGAAGAAACTAAACCGTTTAGATTATGCCCACCTGCGGCGGCAGGTCAAGGCATCGCATTTATCGCTTTTTCAAGGTTCTGCCGCGGTACCAGCACGCGAAACATGTTTGACGCCGGTACACATGGTGGTGTACGCTTCGCCCGGAAGCGTTATCGCGTAATCGATGTGAGGATAATGGGCGACAAAATGGTGCCGGTTGAAGGCGAAGGCGCGATGCCGCCACTTGGGGATGCTTGGCCGGAGAGTTACACAAACCCGACGGGGCCTTTGTCCGCCCGGCGGCACGGTTACAAGGCCGATATTCGGACGGGGTCCGAATCTAAGCGAATTTAGTGGTAATTGGTTGCAGCCCCGGGTGAGAGTTGAGGTGCGATTTACACAGGAGGCTTGAAACTATGGACGTAACGATGGTGAAGTGCAGTTGGTGCGGCGCTCAAAGCCCGCTGGGGACAACAAACTGCCCCAGTTGCGGTGCCCCGCTGGATGCACGTCATATAGTCAGCGATTCAGGTTGGAGCGCAGCGCCACGCATCCGCAATTTCACAAAAATTCATTTCGGTGGCAGTGTTTGTCAGGTTGAGGGGCATACCGTGCCGGTGGCGGATATCAGCCTTGGGCCGCAGGATTCAGTATTTTTTGAACCCCATGTCATGTTGTGGAAAGACCCGGCACTGCATATCGGCAACAAGCCAATTGCGGGCGGAATCAAGCGGGTGCTGGCGGGCATGCCATTTGCCATTTCAAGTGCGGCGGGGCCGGGCCACATTGCATTTTCACGAGATGCATCCGGTGAGCTGGTGGTATTGCCCCTGCACCCGGGCATGGAATTGGATGTGCGTGAACATGCTTTTGTGCTTGCATCGCACGTCATCGAATATTCCTTTGTCCGAATCAAGGGACTGGCCAATTTAATATTTGGTGGCGAGGGGATGTTTATGGACCGCTTCGTCACCACATCCGCCCCAGGCATGCTGATACTGCACGGATACGGCAATGTGTTTCAGCGGATGCTGAAACCCGGCGAGAGCATCCTGCTTGAACCGGGCGGATTCCTTTATAAAGATTCTTCCGTGCAGATGGATATTGAATTTGCGAAGGTGGGTGGCGGAATTTTGGCATCGCACCGAATGGCCCTTGCACGCATGACCGGTCCGGGTCGCGTGGGAATTCAGTCCATGTACCACCATATGAACGCTGGCGAGAAGTGAGGTGGATGATGACACAAATCTCGCCGACTGAATTAAATCATTGCCCCTGGTGCGGCGAAGCAATCAGCGCCCTGACCGGAAATTGCCCGCGATGCGGCGCTCCACTTGCCGTCGCGCCCCAGGTAGACCAATCAGGATTTGAACAGCGGCCCGCCATCGCCGATATGGCGCGATTGAAGTTTGGGCCAAGCACCTGCCAGATTGAGGGGGAAATGGTACCGGTGGCGGATTTTCATCTTGCTGCTGACGATTTCATTTATTTCAGCCATCATCAACTGCTCTGGGCGGATTCCAGCATCACGCTGCGCAATCGGGGAATGCAGGACACGTGGAAGCGCATGATCGGCGGCATGCCGATCTTTTTAACCGAGGCGGTGGGACCGGGCCATGTGGCGGTATCTGCGGACGAAGCGGGTGAAACCATCGCTCTTCCGCTGGATGTCGGTGCGGCGGTGGATGTGCATGAGAACCATTTTCTTGCCGCGACCAGCGAGGTGGCGTTAAAGCTGCGCCCGACCGACATCTGGATCGCACTTGGTGATAGGGATGAGGGGCAGAATGCAAAAAAATTGGTGCGACCAATTGGAATGTTTTATGACCGGTTTGCGGCCAATCAGAAGCCAGGGATCGTTTTTGTGCATTGCCGGGGAAATTGCTTTGTGCAGAACCTGCAACCAGAGCAGGCCATATTGATCAAACCGGGTGCATTTTTATATAAAGACTCCCAGGTCAAATTGATG
>JAKAZF010000133.1 GCA_021826605.1 Planctomycetota bacterium
CGTTTTTAAAAACGGCGGGAAACGCACGGCAATAGCTGCGAACCTTGGACTCATGTGAATCAAAAATAGTTGTCATGGTTTTACTTCCTTCTTTTGTACACCCGATTTATCCGGTCCGATTACCAGCGGTCCGATGTAAAACATGCGTTCCGCTTCATGGGCCTCCGGTGCGAATAATGCTTCATTAAAGCCGTCACCGGACCGTATCTCACAGCCCAGTCTGCGGGCCAGAGATTTAAAAACATTCTGCGACGCGATATTGGATGGTGTGATGGTTGCCTCAATTGTAAATGACTGCGATTCCGGCAGGCCCGCCAGCAAATCCGTCAGCATCCGCATTGATACGCCGCATCCGCGATGGCTTGGAGCAACGGCGATCTGCCAGATAAACAGCACATTCGGCTGATCCGGTGGAATATACGCCGTGACAAATCCGATTACCTCGCCATTTATTTCCGCTACGCGACTTGTCAGCGCAAAATCACGGCATAACAGCAGATACAAATATCGGGAGTTCATATCCAGCGTTTCGGAGTCCTCAACAAGCCCGTGAATGGCGGCGGCGTCGGTCAGCAGCGGCCGGCGTATGACCGCCGCGCCATGGCGCAGTTGAGCATTGGTTGCGGGGGGAACTAATTCCATGATGTTCAAATCGCCTCCACAGCAGCAACTCGAAAAAACGCAATAACGATACAGCGATGGCAAAATGCGAATCGCCGCAACAATAACATGACCCCGTACCGAGGATCCTGCCTTTTCTTATTTTTTGGGGACAACCGGAAAGTCGGTGCTATTCGCCACACCGCCTGCGCAGCAATCGCGAAATATATATTTCGCGATTCACCACGACGAATCTTCGTCGCATGGTTGTCCTTAAACCGCTTTTAATAAAATTACCGACGCATGTCAACCCCATGGACAGGAAAAAAAGATTTTTTTTTCGGATAATTGCGATGCGAAGCATGCGGGGCGTTGATCAGATGTGGGATCATGTCCCGATAATCTGGCGGAGTTGGCCTTCTGATGCGGTCAACAATTGATCGGCGGTTGCCGCGTCGCAGTGCCGCACGCGCATGACGACAGCACGCTTCACGTTTCCCCGGGACTGCTGCAGTAATTCAGTGGCGTCGGTGCGATTGATACCGGTAATACGCATGATAATGCGTACCGCACGATCAATAAGCTTACTGTTTTTCAGGCAGTCCACGTCCACCATAATATTACCATAGACTTTTCCGATGCGCGTCATCGCCAGAGTGCTGATGGTATTAAGAACCAGTTTGGTGGCGGTGCCGGCTTTCAGGCGGGTTGAACCGGTGAGAATTTCCGGGCCGGTTTCGATACAGATAAACATATCGGCATCCGTGGTGATGTGTTCGCGTCGGGTACAGGCGAGAAAAATCGTCTTTGCCCCACATGTGCGGGCTTCGGCAATCGCGCCGTGAACAAAGGGTGTGGTGCCGCCGGCGGCGATTCCCACGACCACATCGTGATTGCCGATGTGAATATCGCGCAAAGCCCGCGCTCCGGCTTCTGAATCATCTTCGACATTTTCAATGGAACGCTGTATGGCGGCTGAACCGCCGGCGATAATGCCGATCACCATCCCCGGATCGGTGGAGAATGTTGGCGGACATTCCGCCGCATCCAATATGCCCAAACGACCACTGGTGCCCGCCCCGACATAAATGAGCCGGCCGCCGGAGCAAAACGCGCTGGCCACCAGTTCAACCGCCCGGGCGATAGTATCCGCCTGTTGGCCCACCGCGGCAACCGCCCGCTGATCTTCCTGATTCATCAGTCGCACGGCATCCAGCACGGGCAGGGCATCAAGCTGCGCTGAATCCGGATTGAATTTCTCGGTGTCAATATGACTGCGGTCATGAATCATGTTCGGGTGTCGCCTCATTATTCAAGAAAAGCGGTAACTTTCGCTTTGGATCCCCTGCGAGGTACAGCGTCCGCGTGGGGTATGCAAATTCAATTCCCGCCTGTTCATACGCCTGCATCAAGGCGAGGTTAAAGCGTTCCGTGTAAGCCATATATCCCCAGTAATCAGTGGCGGGACGGTAGTAGTAAAATACCTGGATATTCAGTGAATCGGCGTTGAAGTCGCTGAAGTGCACACGCGGAGGAAATACCTCGGGATTCACCGCATCATGTACATTATCGCGAAACTCCGGTGAATTCAGCAGATCCTTGATTATCTTTACCGCCTCGCGCATTTTGGTTGGCGAGGTGTCATACGTCACCGTGATATTCAGTTGCCGGCGGATATAAGGCCGCAGAGAATAATTTTGCACACTGCCGTTGACAATATCCGAATTGGGGACGGTTACCAGCGTTCCGTCGAACATCCGTAACCGTGTGGAGCGAAATCCGATTGCCTCCACCGTGCCGCTAAAACCCTGATACGTAATCCATTGGCCGACGACGTATGGCCGATCCAGCAGCAGGGTAATGGAGCCGAAGAAGTTCTTCAATGAGTCCTGCGCGGCCAGGGATACCGCCAAGCCTGCTATGCCCAGTCCGGCCAACCATGAACCGATGTCGCGGCCGAACACGTCCTGCATAATAAACAGAAAGCCGATGATGGCCACAAATAAGCGCAGTGTTTTACGCACAATTGGAACAATCTGCTCGGTCAGCGGCGTATCATGCTTGGCGATGAATTTCTTAAGCGTTAATTCAACCGTGCTGACAATATTAAACAGGTACCAGAAAAACACCACCGCCGACAATAGTAAAATGGCTCTTCCACATATTTCCCGCAGCGTCGGGGCCATGTGCAGTTGGCCCAGTCCCGTCAGGAGAAATACGGTGAACAGGAAGAGATTGCCCGGCCCTGCCGCACCCGCGATCAACAGCGACTGGAAATGCCAACGACGTGATTCCAGTGACTTGCCGGCGCGCTGTAACGCGAACGCCGCAAGGCGTCCGGCGGCAACTCCGATAAAAATGCACGCCAGAAGAATAATCCAATTGTAATAATGATTCTGACTGATTAAATCTCCAAGCCGAATTTGACTGGTCAGATGGGTCAGCAGGCTCCCCAGCGAATGATGCTTGGCCGGCGCGGTTGCTGGCGCAACAGTGGTAGTCGGAACTTTTAAATGTACTGGAAGCTGCGGCATTTTTTTTCCCATCTAAAACCTTCATATTGGCAATATTACATCTTTGCCGGTTCTCCATTTACAGGCTCTACCATGATTAGAGAGAAAATTCAACCCTGTCGATTTTCCTTTTTCTGGAGGATTTCGGGCAACCGATGTCCGCCACGGCGGTATGACGCCCGCCGTGCACATGCAAAAGCGGGCGTGCGGGTACGCCATGAGGCTGCGTCCGCCGGTCTGCAGGGTTCACAGACTCCAGCGCTTGGCCTGCGGACATTTTCCGGTAAACTCTGATTATGGAAAAGAAGAAGTCCCAAAGTTTTGAAATTGATCTGGTGAAGGAGTTCCGTTTTGAGGCCGCTCATCGGCTGCCGCGCGTACCGGCTGATCATAAGTGTGCCCGTTTGCATGGGCACTCCTTTCGCATTGAAGTGCATGTTGCGGGTCCGGTAAATCCCGAATTGGGGTGGTTAATGGATTTTGCGGACGTGCAGCAGGCCTTTGCCCCGTTGATGGATCAGTTGGATCACCGCTATCTTAACGACATTCCGGGGCTGGAAAATCCCACCAGTGAGAACCTCGCTCGCTGGATATGGATACGCTTGAAAGACCGGCTGCCGCAAATGGCGCAAATTACGGTTCACGAAACCTGTACCAGTCGATGTATTTATCGCGGAAAAGAAAAATCATGATATGGGAATAAATCGCTTGGCGGAATCCCTGCGATTCACTAAAATAAACCGCTTGGAGTGCCTTTGTGCCTCAGGCAATGGCAACTCCAACGCGGATGCGAGGTTATTTTGAGGCGTTACTTTTCCACGTAGGCGCCGGTTTTCGGGGCTTTTCGTGTGGAGGGCTTATTTTGGCTTTGAATGGAAAAGGTGTGTCAGTGACAACTTTGGTTGAGCCGCAGCAGAAAATTGATCCCTCTCCCTCGCAAATGATGGATTGGTACCGTCAGATGGTGCTGATCCGGGCGTTTGAAATGCGCTGTGCCCAATCGTACCAACAGCAAAAAATCGGCGGTTTCTGCCATTTGTACGTCGGACAGGAAGCGGTTGCGGTGGGCAGCATCGCGGCGGTTCGTCCCTCGGATTACGTTATTACCGCCTATCGGGATCATGGCCACGCCATTGCCCGCGGGATGGATATTCATCCGCTGTTTGCCGAACTCTACGGGAAAAAGACCGGTTGCTCCCACGGCAAGGGCGGGTCAATGCACTTTTTTGATACCGAGAAGAATTTCTTCGGCGGCCATGCGATTGTCGGGGCACACATTCCTCTGGCGACGGGCCTGGGTTGGGCGGCCAAGTACCGCAAGGAAGACCGGGTGGTGCTGTGCTATTTCGGTGATGGAGCCATTAATCAAGGTTCATTCCATGAGGCTCTGAACCTGGCGGGACTTTTTAAACTGCCTATTATTTTCATGGTGGAAAACAATGGCTACGGCATGGGTACGCACCTGCACCGGGCCTCGGCCGTTACCGATCTGAAGTTGCGTACAGGTGATGCCTACGGTATTCCCGGCAAAGATGTTGACGGCATGGATTGTGTGGCAATGTATCGGATGATGGTGGCGGCGGCGGAATATTGCCGGAAGGGTAACGGATCCATTTTCCTGGATGTCAAAACCTATCGCTATCGCGGCCACAGCATGTCCGACCCCCAGAAATACCGAACCAAAGAAGAAGTGGCACAATATCAGGAACACGACCCCATCGGTCGGCTCGAAAAACAACTCAAAGACGCACACGTTCTCGACGATAAAAAAGTAACCCAGATCAGTGATGAAATCCATGCCCAGGTGGAAGCGGCCCATGAGAAGGCCGACGCGGATCCATATCCGGATAACACGGAGGTGTGGTCGGATATTTACGCCAACCCCTATGGGGCATACCAGGTCTGAGCGTTGGCGAACGCGTACGGTAGTGCCAAGTGTGTGTGCCGTACCTGCGTGGGTTAATTGAAGTTGAAACTCAACAACACGAAGGAATAACAGTTATGCCCGAAATTCAAATGCGTGAAGCGCTCAATCAGGCCATGTGCGAAGAAATGCAGCGCGATCCGGATGTGTTTTTAATTGGGGAAGAAGTAGCCGAATACGACGGTGCTTATAAAGTATCGCAGGGAATGCTGGCTAAATTCGGCCCGATGCGCGTTGTGGACGCGCCGATTTCCGAGTGCGGCTTCGCCGGACTTGGTGTGGGCGCGGCAATGGTGGGCATGCGGCCGATTATTGAATTTATGACCTTTTCCTTTTCGCTTGTCGCATTTGACCAGGTGGTTAACAATGCGCCGAAGGTTCGGCACATGTCCGGCGGACAACTGAAAGTGCCGATTGTTTTCCGCGGCATATCCGGACCGGGACAGCAGCTTGGTGCCACGCATTCCTGGACCGTTGATGCGCTTTACACACACATTCCGGGCCTGAAAGTGGTCTGTCCGACAACTTCGTATGACGCCAAGGGGCTTTTGAAAACGGCGATTCGCGATGATGATCCGGTGATCTTCCTGGAAAATGAATCCATGTATGGCCTGCGCGGAGAAGTTCCGGAAGAAGAATATCTGTTGCCTTTTGGTCAAGCCGATATTAAGCGCGAAGGTACCGATTGTACGGTTGTGGCATGGGGGCATGGCTGCCTGACGGCCCTGGCCGCCGCGGAAAAGTTGCACAAGGAACACGGCATTGAAGTGGAAGTGGTTGATCCGCGCACGCTGCGGCCGCTGGATATGCCCGCCATTATGGCCTCGGTTAAGAAGACCGGCTATTGCGTGACGGTGGAGGAAGGTTATCCGCAGTGCGGTGTGGGGTCGGAAATTGCCGCGCAGTTGCAGGAAAACTGTTTCGACTATCTCGATAATTCAGTTGTTCGTGTTGCCTCGCTGGATGTCCCCATGCCTTACAGCAAGCCCTTGTTGCAGCATGTGGTGCCGGGGGTGGATCGCGTGGCCGATGCCATCAAGAAAGCCATTTATTTTCAAGGCTGAAATTGCACGGGACGCCGATGAATATGACAACCTCCGGGCCGGTAACGCTCGATTCCGCTGATTTGGATAAAGTCTTTGCACTGGCCGCACAAAAATCGGCGGCAACACTGGCGGCGTGGAAGCCGGAAAATGGCGCACCGGTTTTTACCATTCAAGGAAAATATCAGGCCCGTAACTGGACCCTCTGGACCGAGGGCTTCCTGTTGGGTATTCCGTTGCTGATTTTTGACGGCAACGGTAATGATGAACTCCTGATTCTTGCCGAGAAGCATATCCTCAGCCATATGGCCCGGCATGTATCCAACATCGGCGTGCATGACCACGGATTTAACAATATTTCAACGTATGGAAATCTGCGCCGGCTGATGCTGATAAAAAAAATCCCTTATGACGCACATTATCTGAACTTTCTTGAAATGGCGCTGAAAGCCAGTGGGGCGGTGCAGGCCGCTCGTTGGACGGCCATTGCTTCCGACCCGGAAAAGAATCCCGCCCGGCGTGATACCGGCTATATTTATTCATTTAACGGGCCACATTCTCTGTTCAGTGATACAATCCGCTCCCTGCGGGCTTTGGTGATGGCGTGGAATCTCAAGCATGAACTGTATGGCGAAAATGATCGGCCCATCAACCTGCTGGCACGCAGTATTCACCACGGATTAACCACCGCAAAATACAATGTGTTCTACGGTACCGGCAGAGACTTTTATGATACCCAGCCGGGGCGCGTGGTGCATGAGTCCATATTCAATATCAATGACGGCCGATTTCGCTGTCCGAGCAGTCAGCAGGGGTTCAGCCCGTTTTCCACCTGGACCCGCGGGCTGGCCTGGATACTGCTGGGATTCGCCGAGCAGTTGGAATTTCTCGCCACGCTCACCGATGCGCACTGGGTGAGTCTGGCCCCTCACTTTGCGGACACTTTGCAGTCTGATCTGAAAAAAACGGTTATAGATACCTACTTGAACGCAGCACTGGTAACCGCGCAATGGTATCGTCAGAACAGTTTCACGGACGCAATGGTTTACTGGGACTCCGGCGCGCCGC
>JAKAZF010000134.1 GCA_021826605.1 Planctomycetota bacterium
TCAAGGTTTACCGCCTGATTCGCCAGTATCAGCGTATGAGATGTTCCTTCACTGATGTAACCGAACATGTAGTTCAAAATATCCGTTCTCGCGCCATAAGGAACCAGATTGTTAAGCAACATCACCAAAGCTCCACCAATGGTGCTGATAATGACCCCGGAAAGTATCAACGTCATCGGATCCAGCATGCCGCCTCGCCGCCGCCCCAACAGAAAAACCAGCCATGTGGCCACAACCGCACCGATCAGTGCCGGTATGGTTTGACCATTGTTAAACAGATTCTCCATCCATGGGCTTCCGGTGAAAGACTGTTCCAGGGCCTGGCCAAAAACAATCCAGATCATAACACCCACGGTTGACCCGCTGGAAATTCCCAGAACAAATGGATCTGCCAATGGATTTCGCAGCAATCCTTGCAGCAACACACCTGCCAGGCCCAGTGCGGCACCCGCGACCGCCGCCGCCTCGACACGCGTAAGGCGCAATTGCAGAATCGCCATTTCGGGAAAGCCGAAAGAAATCGTGCGCTGGCCAGGAGCCCCCGGTCCGCATGCCAGACACATCACAAATATCAATGCGGTCAATAGCACGCCCACAAGGGCAATAACCGTCAACCTTGATGGATTCACGGCTTTCATCGTCCACCCCCGGCATTTGGTGCGGCAAAAATTATGGTGCGCAACCGGCGAATCAGGCGGTAAACCTTGAGCGTGAGCATCTGTGCCTGCGGGGATGTTATTAAATCCACACGATGGTGGACGGCCGCGGCAACGGGCAACTTCAACCACGGTTGAAGCCGTGGATCACTCGGTCCGGACGTCGCGCGTTCGCCAGGCTTGGAAATCAGGAGCACCTGCGGATTCAGACGCGCCAGTGTTTCGCGCGTGATCGTGGGGAATCCGTCACCGCAGCGTTCCGCTACGTTGATTCCACCGGCGAGATTTATTTCCTGATCCATAAAATTATCCGCACCCACGACCATTATCGGTCTGGTAGAAATGATATATACCACACGGGGCGGTTTTTGGGGCCGACTTTGTGCCAGAATGCTCAACTCCGATTTGAGCCGGGTTATCGCCGCCGCCGCCTGCTTCTGACATCCGCTGATGCTGCCGAGGGTTCGGGCGGTGGTAAAAAGCTCGTGAAATGTATTGATGCGGATATTAACCAGACGAATGCCATTTTGCCTGGTCATCGAAATAATTCCCGGTGCAATGCGTTGCGGAGATTGCTGGAGAATCAGAGCCGTCGGTGAAAGTTGCAGCACCAATTCTTCGTCGAGATTCAGGTATCCGCCCACAACGGGCAGATGGCGCATGGACTTGGGCAGAAGCGGCTTATCCCATGGGGAAACGCCAACAATTGTTTTCGCCGCACCGATTTGCAGCAGTATTTGCGTGGCTGATGGATCGGTACTGACAATGCGCGGTCCGCTGTGTGGTTTCCGCTCGGTGGATTTCGCGCATCCCGTCAAAGCTGGCAGCACACCAATGATGATCAAGGAAAAGATAATGTTTAATCGCATGTTCCGCCATGCTAAGCCGGTGAACCACATTACGCGCTAGTGCTGCGACAGCGGCACCAGGAATCCGGTTTGAAACAGGGACGTCGCATGAGGCAGAGGGGGTACCTTGCCGGTAATTTGTCCAATAGCCCAGCGGCACGCCAGCGACAACGATCCGATATCGTCGGATGAAAACGATGCGTTGAGGTCGGTCAGGTGCGCTTTGGACTTGATGCGTCCCAGCGTAATTGCCGACATTTGACGTACCTGTTCAAATTCCGGAATAGGCATTTCCATGTCGTCCAGGCGTCCGGCTAATTCATTGGCCAGTCGCGGGTGACTTTGACCATCATCAATCATACCAATGGCCCATATGGCGGCCTGCCGCGCTTCTACGCCATACGGTGCATTTTTCGGAATACATGGTATCAGTACCGGCAGGGCAGGCCGGTAATGCATCAGACCGAAAAACTGGAATGCCTGCGAGAGTTGGAGATTATCGTCATTCCGCAAAGCGGCAAAGCCGGCCTTACGTAAATTGGCGGAAGCAAATTGTGAGCTTTTTGCAGTGTTTTCGGCAAATGTCAGCACTTTCGGCAGTGTATTGCGGACGGCCACGCGTCGCAGAGCCACCACCGCTCCCAATCGAACCGCTTGGCTTTTATTGTCCAACAGTGAAACAAAATCTTGTGCCGAGGCCTTGTCATCAAGTTTGCCCAGCACCAGACAGGCTTGTCTAATCGCTCGCGGTTCATGGCCACGAATGATGGTGCGGCAGGTGTTAATAACAGCCGAGCGACTGCCGGATTCAGAGCCTAGAAAAATCAGGGCATCACGCGCGTACCAGCGGATGGGGCGCCGCCGATCATTAAGTGTTGCGCCAAGGCCGGTAATGGATTTATTTCCTCCAATTCGCCGCCAGGCCCTGGCCACCAGCATGCGAATGGTTGGATCCGCATTGCGGCTCATAGGCTCGGTCAGAGGCTGCAGTGAATTTACATCGTGAATGATTAATGCCCGCCAGGCAATCGCTGCCACCGCGGAATTATGATCTGCCGCCAATGCCAAAAGAATTTTCCTCTGAGCCATGCCATTGGCTGCCGAGAGTGCGTCAGCGCAAAGCAGTCGTGTCACCATCAAATGACGATGGCCTGCCAGCAGCTTTTTACTTACCGCCACCATGCCCCTTGCGTGAAGCATGGCCAGTGATTTGGCCGCGGCAAAACGCACGATCAGTGGCGATTCGGCATTAACAACAATTTTTTTCAGCAGTGTTTCGGCTCGATAGTCGCGCATGACACCAAGTGCTCTGGCGGCGGAGGCCCGTATCTGTGGAGTTGTGGCTGACGATTTCAAGCGTGCCAGCCATACGCCACCCATCGATGCGTTGTGCCATCTTGCCAGTATGGGATCAAGCACCAGTGCAAATGCGTGTGGGGCGGATGCATCTAAATGAGCCAGAAAAGATTCCGTATGTCTGTCGCCCATAAAGGCCAGCGTCTTGGCGACCGATGTTCGCACGCCGGCCGGAACGGCTTTGGAAACCGCCTGATGCTCCAGCAATGGAACAAGCGACTGAATATCAGGCACCTTGTTTTTAACCGCCACGCAAACAGCTTCGCAGGTCTTGGAAATGACTTCAGGAAAGTCCTGCTGTAACGCCTGATACCATAGTTTGGTAAGCTGCGGGTTGTATGTCATTTGTACCTGCAGGTGGGGTAATTGCGGATTATGCAGCATGGGATTGCCTATGCCATTGGTGGGTTGCGCAGCCTGCGCGCCGGCAGCGGCAAATCCAAGAATCAGCGGCACGGTTGTGTGCAGCACTTTGCGGCAGGAACGTTTACTCAAGGCGGTTAAAGCCTGTTTCATGAACACATCACCCATACGGATCGACATCACGAATCAACCATTTGCATAAATTAATCAGGCCGGGTCAAACGCCAGGTCCGAAACACCAGAACAACTGCGGCAACACCCATTACCGTCAGCATGAACCACCAGTTGGTAAGCACAAAGTTGTAGTCCGCAAATCCCGGCGCATGGATCGTGGCCAAAGCGGCCGCCAGCGGATTAAATTGAAGAATTCCAGCCACCAGACTCAATGAAAAAAGTGTGCCGCGCCCGGCCCAGAAAACCAGTGTGCCACCGAAGAGTCCCAGCAGCAGCGCGTACGCCAGAGCCGTTGCCTGTGCGGTTTTCCGGAACCAACTGCTGATGGCACTGCTGACGAGCAGGCAAAACAACGCGATCAAGCCCAGCGTAATCAGCACGGTCACCACCCGGTCAGCCTGCCCCTTATCAATGACCAGCATGACGGCATAACCGGGCAACGTGGCAAACAGCAACAGCAGCAGTGTACGACACACACTTAGCAGTTTACCCAGAACAATGCTGGCCGGGCTTAACGGTGTGACACGCAGGAGTTGCCATGATTTATTCTGCAATTCCGAACTGATCAGCCCCGCTGACAAGCTTGGAGTAATAAGCACAATCAGCATGACCTGGAACATGACCATCAGCTCACCCAGGGTTTGGGGCTGGAAAGTCATCGAGCCATAGGCGGCCGCCAGCATTAAGCCCAGAGAAACAATCAGGCAGATTCCCACCAGCCGCATCATCCAATGTGACCGCCCAAATCGGCTGGTGCGAAATTCCTTGACCATCACTGGATTACTCAGCGGGCCGATCAGTCCGCTGCGGCGTTGCGGATCAAAAAACCACAGGTACATAATGCGGCGGTACGCCCGAACCTGCGTGGAGCGTTCATCTGTAACTTTGCCGCTGGCACGCGGCCGGTCAAACAGCCACTGCCCCAGACGTTGAATACTCAGTAATCCCAACACACCGCTGAGAACCAGTGAACAGATAACAAATCGCGTAATCACAGATTCGCCGCCACTGACGGAATTGCCGGCATGAATGGAATTGGATCCCAGCACATGCAACAACGCCGGAAGCGGCGAAAACGATGCGAGCCATCGACCCACCAGCAGAAATGTCGGATCCTGTGTATTGACAACCAGGCGGTAGGGAATCAGCAGCAGCAAATCCAGAACGAATAAAACCGCATAAGTCAGGCGGATGGCGGAATCCACATCATTGGCGCGGATACTGACATAAAGTCCCACCGCCGCTGATTCCAGCGCCACGAGAATAAAAATCAGATACAGCGGTAGAACCTGATGTACCAGACTTACACCGCCCATGGCAAAACACGCGGTCATGGCGGGTATTGTCAGCAGCATCAGTATCATCGGCAATCCTAACGCACCGATAAGCTTGCCACGATAAATCGCCGCCGGCGAAAGCGGTGAATTCAACAAAAGCGCCAGTGTCCCTGATCGCTTCTCCGCTACCACCGATGCCGCGGGAAACGCCGGGGCAACCAGCATCATGCCTACCAGAATAGTCCAGGAGAGCAGACTTAAAACCTGCTGGGCCTGCGTACCGGCCAGATTTACCCGTCCACCCGCCGGCCAGCGCAGGATGATCACCGCTGCCAATATGGCCAGCCACACCACTTCCAGAGCTGCCACGTTGGGCTTTCGCAGGGCACCAATAAATTCACGACGTATGATCGGGTTGTTCACGCCTGGGCCTCCCCAGCGGCTATTTCCGTTTTGGTCTGTTGTGTAACAGACAGGAACGCATCTTCAAGATCTTGCTGCATTTCACGGAACTGACTTACCCGCACCTGAGCCGAAACCAGTCGCTGCAGAGCCACCGCCAGGCTTTGTTCATTGCCTGTGGTGTTGAATCGCACCATCATTTCCGATGGCGATTCGGTTACGGTGGCTCCCTCGCCAAGATTTTCACGCAAAATAGCCGCTGCCTGTACGACATCGTCTTCAGAAAGCAGTTGAATTTCAATCATGCGCTGATGGCGGACATTTTGCATGATCTGATCCAGGGTGCCGAATGCCCGGAGTTTGCCATGCGTCATAATTGCCACCATATTACAAATTCGCGCCAACTCCGGCAGAATGTGACTGGTAACGATAAGCGTTTTACCACGTTGGGCCAGATTCAAGAGAATTTCTCGCATTTCCACCCGTGCCGCCGGGTCCAGGCCGTTGGCGGGTTCATCGAGAATCAGCACGGGCGGATCATGAAGCAAGGTGCGGGCAATGGCAACACGTTGTTTCATTCCGTGGGAAAGGCTTTCGACATACAGATCGGCCATGTGGGCGGCACCGGTGATAGCCAGTGAAGCATTAATGCGATCCTGCCGCTGCTTTCGGGGAATCTTGAATGCGGCCCCGAAAAAATCCAGATATTCCCGCACGCGCATGTTGTCATACGATCCGAATGTATCCGGCATGTAACCGACAAGGTGTTTGATCTTTCGCGCATCGGCGGTGCAATCCACGCCGCCGATGGAAGCTTTTCCGCTTGTCGGGCGGATTAACCCCACCAGAATTTTAATGGTGGTGGTTTTTCCGGCACCATTAGGTCCGATAAATCCGAGTATCTGGCCTTTCTCCAGCCGAATGCTCAGATGATCCAAGGCGGTAAAATCACCATAGACCTTTGTCAATTCCACTGTTTCTACTACCGGTGCATCGCTCATAATTATTCCTGTATGATTCCAGGGAACCTAAAATCCTTGGCTTAGCCTTATTGTACCGTACCCGCGGCGGTTAAACGGATTGTGGTCATGTGCCAGGTGCTGCTGGGGTCGATATTGCCGCCCACATTGATCTCACACTTCCATCCGCCGGTCGGGCTGATACTCGACAATTCCGCCGGTGTGGGATGCAGGATCATCGTCCCGCCGTTATTCGCTGCCGCTATGGGTTTCCACTTTCCGTCTACCGGCACGAGAATGGATACCGGCCGCCCTGGCGCGCTGAGTTTAATCGTTAACACAGCCCCGGTTAATTTCAAGGGAAGAACTTGGCGGGGCAACTGAAAGCGTACGAATATATTGGCCGGTGACGAAAGGTCCTGCAGCCATTGATGCTTGCGCGTGTTGTACACCGGCGCTGGCGCATGTTGTCCCGGTCCGGAAACAAGTCGATAGGGCAGATAGGGCCATGGGATTTCAACATGCGTTCCGGCCGGACTTGCCTGCATATCCAGCGGAATCACCAGCAGCGTTTGATTCATGATCACCGGATCATGGGTAAGATGCAGCATTGGCAGGGCGGTGGATGGCCAGCCAAGCAGCATCGGCTCAGCCACACTTTGCGTCTTAAATAAACTGGATTCAACGGTATTATGACGTTGCTGGCTTCGCGTTAAGAATGAGGATTCAATAAATTGTCCCGCGGGCAAAATCTGGCCTGCGCCGGCCAGGCGTTTTCCGGCACCGGCAGGGGCCATGGCCAATGCGCCCCGCGGCGCTGCGATGGCCGCATCCTGTAAATTCGCCAGTAATGATTCCTGTCCCGAAATCTGCAATCCCGCTGGACCAAACATTCCGATGATCGGTTTAATCAGTCGGTCCTTACGGGTACTGGTAAAGGGTATATCAATCGTGGCACCCGACGGCAAATGAAGATTCCGCCACTGAAATTTCTGGTCGGGTCGTATGTCCACGCTGGCATTGGATTGTTTTGCAAAACTGGTTTTAGGATTCAGTTGAAATGCTGATGAGGTTGTCAGCGC
>JAKAZF010000135.1 GCA_021826605.1 Planctomycetota bacterium
ACGAACTATGGTGCATGCCGGCATGATGCCCGCCCAAGCCAAGAAGTTGCAGAAAAAACAGGCACAAAAATAAAGTGCCGCCTGCAACGGCGCAAATCAGAAAAAGCGTGCCAAGCATAAAATCAGGCGGACTCCCGTTAGACCTCTGGGAGCGGATCAAGCATTCTTGATCCCCTTGGCGGATTATCCATCGGTTTTCAATATCATTCAAGTGCACAATTCCTACTTCTTATCAATGGATCCAGCGCTGTCCATGCGCCACTGCCTTGTAAGCTTTTACGGGGCCGCGCCGAGCCGCATTTCTGCCGCACTGACATACTACAGAGGACAATTGTGAACTGCGGTTGATTCTCGAAAGCCTGACGGAATTTTGCTTTTCATTTCAAGGCAACTCATGGATCATTTCACAAACGGTTGGGGGCGAGGTCAGTTAAGGCCGGCCTGATGCATCGGGCAGCCCTGACGCGCCGGAACTTGGACAGCTAATCTCATTTTTGCATTTTTTGATCTGGTAAGCGCGCACGAAAAACTCCGGTGAAAATACGCGTCCGATCGGGCGGAGATTTTTCAGAGGAGCCGCGAATTCGTTGTGTTTATCGATCTGGATTTTTGAGCGGGTTCCAGATCTCAAGTCGCATAGGAGGCGGCTAATCCGGTTCAACGAACGACCACTCTCCGTAAAACATGCGACCTGATTGGCGGGGGCCGTTTCGGTCGGGAGGCCAGGCAGTTCCTTATCATGCGCGAGGTTGTCGATGCCGCAATGGGCTGAATCGGCCAATTCATCGCCAAGGTGCGGCGGTACATCGGGATACTCCTGGGTCTGTCCTTGCTGCGCGACATCATCAAAACTGAAACAGGGCCACCCGAACGGGGATTTTGGGCGGCCATGGTTTTGCCCATTTGCCGTGCACCAGTTACCACGTCCACAGGAAAGACCTTCAATGCCGCGTCCAGGTGCGTCGCCAGAGCGCCTGTTGGCAATGTATCGATTGCATGAATGCAATCGATACATCAATTGAAGACGATCTATTGACAGCGCCAATAGATTGTTAGGCCTTAAAAGATCTATGGGCTTGGGCAATCAAACATGTACTGCAACGACTCATGCGATTGCCGCCAATGCCGCCAGCACCTCGCTGTGATGATCTTCAACTTTTACTTTGGGGAAAATCTTGGCGATTTTGCCTTTGCCGTCAATGATAAACGTGGTGCGTTCAATGCCCATATATTTTTTGCCGTACATGGATTTTTCCTTCCATACGCCATACGCTTCGGCTACCGCGTGGTCGATATCCGCGAGCAAGGCAAAGGGCAGATTGAATTTTTTCTGGAATTTCTCATGGCTCGCTACATTGTCCGGGCTTACACCAAGCACCACCGCCCCGGCCTTTTCCAGATCTGCAATGCCGTCACGGAAATTGCAGGCCTCTTTGGTGCAGCCGGGCGTATCATCCTTGGGGTAAAAATAAAGGACGATTTTTTTTCCTTTTAAGTCCTTTAAGCCGATCGTTTGACCGCCGGTGCTGGAAAGTGAAAATGCGGGGGCCGGATCTTTTTCCTTGAGAGTCATAATAAAATTCCTTTTAATTCAAGCCACTGCTCAACTTTGTGCCCAATAGTAGGCGCGGGGAGTTAAAAAGACCAGCCGATCGGAAGAAAACTGATTCGTTTTAAATGGCAATGGTTGCATCTGGGGACGGCGTTCCGTCACCGCTCACCGGCCCGGATCACAGAAACACGAAATCTGAAATCCGGCCTTCTATCACAGCACTGGTCCGCGGGCATGTTGCGGCTTTACAACCTTTGTGCCGCGCCATGCCGTTGCCACGGTTACCGGTTGGCTATAACCAAGCACCGATCAGAGGTTTGTTTTATCCGGGGATTCCCGGTTGGCAATGCGCGGGGCGCTGATGGTTAATTCGATGGCTTTGTATTGGGCGGCGGCTTCCGGAGTAATCTCGTGCTGTCGCTTGGGAAACACGCCGGCCGGGCGCGGTTGTAAATCCGGCGATTGCGGGCCGTCATGGCGTTTAAGTACGTTATAAAACTGATTGCGCTGGGCCGGAATCCAGCCGCTGTCCCGGATCAGGCGGCAGATCATTTCCTCTGAAAGGCGGAAGGATGTGCCGGCACTGGAGACCACGTTTTCCTCCATCATGACGCTGCCCATATCGTTGGCGCCGAAGAACAGGGCCAACTGTCCAATCTTCGGTCCCATGGTAACCCAACTGCTTTGCAGGTTGCGGACATTATCCAGATACAGCCGGGAAAGCGCCAGCATGCGCAGATATTCATTGGCATCCGCCAGACGCACGGTTCGACCGTTGTCGAATTCAAACGGTATGCCGGAATCAGGGTTCCATTTGCGTTTGTTATCCAGGGGCGTATTGTCAGGCTGATACGTCCAATGAATAAAGGCCGTGTAATGGGCGGGAGCATTGGCCAGAGCCCAGTCCTGCCGCTCGCGCAGGTGCCGGATATGATCAATTCGATCTTCGATGGTTTCAATGTGGCCGATCAACATCGTGGCGCTGGTGTGCATGCCAAGTTTGTGAGCTTCGGTCATCACATCCAGCCATTGATCCCCGGAGCATTTGCCCGGACCAATACGGGATCGCACGCGATCGGAAAATATTTCCCCGCCGCCACCGGGAACGGTGGCAAGGCCGGCGGCCTTAAAGCGTTTGAGCACTTCAGCGACGGGCATGTTGAAGAATCGCGAAAATTCAACAAATTCCGGCGGGCTGAACGCATGGATATGCACAGACGGGAATTTTTCCCGGATGCCGCGCAGCAGCTGCTCATAATAACTGATCGGCAAAGCTGGATTCATTCCGCCCTGCATGAGTATCTGGGTGCCGCCGATGCTGACAAGTTCGCGGATTTTTTCATAAATTTGGTCATAACTAAGGGTGTAGGCGTCGTGGGCTTCCGGATCGTTGCGTTTAAAAGCGCAAAAGGTGCAGCGGGCGGTGCAGATATTGGTGTAATTGATGTTCCGGTCAATGACATAGGTGCGGTAATCTTCCGGATGCAGTCGCCGGCTGACGGCCATGGCCCAGCGGCCCAGATCAATAAGCGGGGCATGACGGTATAATTCATCGAACTGCGCTTCTGTGAGCCGGGCTTTGCCATCAATTACCGCGTGAATATCAAATCCGGGCCGATATCCGGTGTGGTGATGCATAGGCGGAATGAGCACATTGGTATTAAATTCGATCATGAGAGTCGATTTCCAAACCAGCTAACAGGGTTACAATCAAAACCGGGAAATCCAACATTCCCGCCATTCCTGCCGGGTTAGATCATAGTGTTTCAGCCCCCAATCGGGCAAGTGAGGCGAACTGGACTGGGCGTGGATATACTATAAGGAGATTTGCTGATCACCTTTTGCGGCAGGGCAGAGGGCTTGGCTGGGGGTGATGCGGGGAATGTTGGTACCGGTTCTGGCCGGAATCTTACGGGGCCGCGGTTCCAACGTTTTACGGTGACAGGAATTAAACAATGACTGAGAATAAGGATTCCACGAATTCGGCAGCGGGGGCCGGCGGAAATGCCGGCAGGTCAACAGGCACGTCAGCCAACAAACCTGTGCGCAAACGGCGGCGCTGGCCCATGGTGGCGGGAATTGTCGTGCTGCTGTTGCTGCTGCTGGTTTTGGCCATTCCAAGCATGTTATGCACCGGACCTGGCGTGCGGTTGATTGAATCTCAAATAAACTCACGAATAAGCGGCAGCGTGCAAATCGGGCGCATATCCCTGGGCTGGTTCACACCGGTAAAGCTCAACCGCGTAACATTGAAAGACCCCAACGGGGATGTTGTGGTTGGTGATCTGCAGGTCATTACGCAGCGCAGTATTCTGGCTCTGATATCCAACTGGCATAACCTTGGAAAAATTGCCATTGATATAAAGACTCTGAAACTCAGTCAGGACAGCAACAAGAATCTTAACCTCATGCAGGCGCTGGCGAACCCGCATCCGGCGGTTGCCCCGGTGGCCGGCACACAGCCCGTTGCAGCCCCCGCAGCGCCGGCGGCTGGTACCGGTTCCTCCATTCCCGCAATCAACACCACACTGACGCTGACGCTGGCGGATGCATCTTTTACCGCACCGAATCTTCAGCCGTTCCAGGCTCGCAACACCCGTCTGGAGGTATCACTTGATACGCTGGATAACAAGCCCGTGGAGGTGCGGTTTGCCACTGCGGCGGGAGTGGGAAGCCAGGCTCCCAGTCAAATCCGTCTTGCCGCGACCCTTAATGCCATAACCGGTGGAAAAGTCCGGGCGGCAGATCAGATAACCGGAAATGTGACAGCGGACATTGAGAAACTGAATCTCGCGGCCCTTTCCCCCGTGTTGAGCATGGCCGGTGTGCAGCTTTCGCCCGGCGGTGTTTTGACCTTGGCGATAGCGGGAAAAATTCCTTCGCCGGGTACCGGCTCCGTGGATGGTAATATAGTGGTTGATAATGCCGCATTATCCGGTGCGATGTTAAAAGGCGACGCGCCTGAACTCGGCACGCTTCGCATGCCGCTGAATGTGTCCTGGAAAAATGATGCCTACGAGATTAAAGCCTTGGGAATTCAGACTGCCCTTGGCGGAGCCTCGGTTACGGGGCATGGCTCCATTGCCACAATACTGGCGGTACTGCACCATAACGCCGGGGCGGAAAAGCTTGCGGTATTGAATATTACCGCTTCGGCACCGTTGGCGCAAACGCTTTCGGCTCTGCCGCACGTCATTACATTGCCCGCCGGGGTTCATTTTGTCGGTGGTCAAACGGCATTGACCGCGAGCGTCAGTCTGGGGAATCCGTCCGGCGGGGCCATTGTGCCTGCGGCTGGCACCCTGCCGGCGGTAACAAGCGACGTTCAATTCGCCATTCAGCCATTGCACTGGACACAGGCCAACGGTGGCCCGGCAGGTTCCGCTGCGGTAACGGGGAAGGTGGCATTTAATACGCTGGGAAAGCCCGTGCAGGCCAATGTTCATCTGCATGTTGCGCAGGGGACGGCCAAGCCGGCCGATTTCTCACTGGTTGCCGATTTAACAGCCATAAAGAATGGCCGGATTCTGCCGCTGAATCAATTAACCGGGCAACTGAAACTGCTGGTGGCCAATCTGGATCTTACGGCCATTGATCAGATTTTGCCGCGTACCAGCCGATCCATTGTGTTTCATGGTGTGGTTAACGGAAGCGTTTCGGTCAACGCGCCGAAAGCGGGCAGCGGAGAGATTTCCGGGCCGTTGACAATCACTGATTGCGCGCTTGGCGGAAATATGCTGAAATCCGACCGGCCGCAAATCGGGACGGTCACATTGCCTTTGAATATCTCATGGAAGGGTACGCGCTTTGACCTGGGATCAGTGGGGATTCAATCAGAGAATCTGCGCATGCTGGTTTCCGGTAATGCCACTTTGGCGGAACTTCAGGCGATACAGAAGAATCAGGCCAACTGGGGTTCCTCCGGTCTGCATGTAAGCACATACTGCAATCTTGGCTGGCTGGCTTCCAGTTTTCACAACACGCTGGGGCTGGAAAAACTGGGTTTGCGGTTGCGGCATGGCATGATGAATCTGCAGGCCGACCTGACCAGCGACGCGACGAAATCAACAGGCCGCGAAACGCTTGCCCTGACCGACTTACGCGGTACCTGGAAAAACACGCCGTTTGTGATTAATCCAGTTCAGCTTGGTGCGGAATTTCAACGGCAGGGCAGCAGGTGGAATTTACTCAAAGGTGTTATGAATCAGGCCGCGACTCCCGATGGTAAGCCGGAACGCACGCCTCAGCTCAATGTGGTCCTTACCGGGCAGCCCACCGGGGCGTACGCGCTGAGCCTGCAGGCGGTTTTGGCGAATCTGGCACAGGAGGCGTCACCCTTTGTTGCGCTCAACGGCCGCAGCGTTGCCGGAACGTTGGATGTTAACGCAACAACGGCGGATATTTTTGCTCCGAAAATTCCTTATCATCTCACTGTGACGGTCAATCAATTAGCCCTGGGCCTGGGGCAGGGAAAGCCGATGATCACCGAACCGGCAGTGACGCTTCGCAGTGACGGCATGTTGCTTTCGCCGCATGGCGCAGTTACCGCAGTTCAAAGCACTTTTGCTGTGCAAACGGCCGAAATCAACATTCCCAAAGGCCACGTCGAATTGCAGAAAGCCGCCGCGGGATGGGTTGTACCTGCCGCTCAGGCTGATATTGCCCGCATTAATCTTTCGCGTGTAATGCAAATTGCCACCATGTTTTCGCCGGCCCTGGCGGATGACGATATTGGCGGAACCGTTGAAAATTCGGTGATTGCCGCCAGTTATAAACCCGGCTTGGTAAACGTATCAAAGCTGCACCTGGAAATGAATAATCTAAGCTTCCGCAGCGCCATGCCCAAGGCTTCGACGGCGCAATTTGTGGAACCGAAATTAACCGTTGATCTCGCGTGTGACGCGGCGATGGGCAAGGCGACGAATCTTCACATTTCCACGTTGGCAATTAACACCTCCGACGGAGCCATTGATGTCAGCGCGCCTGAGCCTGTTTCGCTGCAGACCGGGGCCGCAATGGCGGCCAAGATACCGGCGTTCACCATTCGGGCGGATCTGCTGAAATTTGTGCCGCTGCTGGAGGCATTGGGCAAACTCAAGGCCGGCTCAAAGTTACAGGGCGCTTTGGCGCTAAAAGGGGCGGCGGAGACTGTCGGATCGGCAACGCATCCGGACTCCACGATCCGTCTGACGCTTGACGGCGGTGTCAGTAATTATCAGCTCACGCTTCCCGGAAGTTCCGCAATCCTTCCACCGGACAATCTTTCTCTGGCGGTTTCAGGATTGCTCAATATGTCAACGACAACATTTACATGTCTTGATAACTGCACGATCGGTGAACATGCGGTAACCGGTCCGGGTGGAAATGTCATTCAATTCAACAAAGGCAGTGTGATTGCCTGGTCGTATAAATCGCCGGAGAATATCAGTGGTGAGATTACCTATGATCTGGCTCGCATTGAGGCCCTGGTGGGCCCCATGCTCCCGGCAGGATTGACCATGGCGGGTAAACATACCATGAAATTGCGCGTAACCGGTCAACTCACCGCCGATGCGGGCTT
>JAKAZF010000136.1 GCA_021826605.1 Planctomycetota bacterium
GCAACGCTGTGGGTTTAATGGCATTGGCCAGTTCATGCAGATTCAGCACCTGCACGCCATGCACCGCCGCGACTTTATTGAGATTAAAATCATTGGTGACAATGCGCCCATTTTCCTGCTTGGCCAATGATACGAGCTTCTGGTCTACCCCCACAAGATTGGCATCCTGCAAGGTGCCATCCCAGATATGCACCTCAATTTTCGGAAGAGCCTGCAGACGATGAAGCACATCCAGACCACGGCGCCCCCGACCGCGCTTCAATTTATCCTGCGAATCGGCGACGGTTTGCAATTCGTTGACCACAAACCGCGGCACGACAATGCGGCTTTCAATGATTCCCGTGGCGGCGATATCCGCAATACGCCCGTCAATAATGACGCTGGTGTCCAGAATAAACGGCCGCGTTCCGCGCTTGCCGCGGGTAAACTCCACATAGGGAATGACAAAACGAAAATCATCGCGGGTCTGAATAATCAGCGATACGGACAGATAGCATGTAATAAGTCCCAACAGTAATTTAATGCCGGTAATCAGCGGCTGTGCGCTGCGTAACTGGGCGGGGATAAAAAATATCTGTAAGACTTCCCCGATGAGATAATCCAGCGCTAACGCCACCAGGATTCCCACCAATATGCCAAAAAACATGCCCGACATCGCGGCGAGATTTTTCCGCTTGATCAGAAAATCCAGCATGATAACGGCAATGGCGATCACCACGGCCACCACCATCATGATGTACGCGGCATTGCCCGCAGCCACCGTGGAAGACAAAAACGCCAAGGCCACCGCTGCGACCAGCGAGATAAATAAAATACGGATGACCGCAAGAATCATGACGACTCCGAAAATTATAAAGGCCCGCGCCAGGCGCTTGTCCGAGTAATCGCCGGGTTGCGACGGCCATTATTCGGACAAGCTCCCAGCGGCAAATGAATTAGCCGCTATTGTAACGCCGATTATTTGTACGCCAAGACATCAGGCTCATGTTGCCGGATTATTGAACTGCCGCCGCAGCCGATACCGGCTTGCGACCGGAAGCGATTTGCTGATGGAGAAATTTTAACAAAGCCGAAAAGCCCACAGATCTTGCTTTGTCCGGAAAACTCATAAAGGCATGGCCGATATTGGGAATCATGACCACCTGCTCGGGCACGTGGCTTTTCTTCAATGCTGCGGCCATTTCCGTGGCCTGAAATGCCGGCACCAGCCGATCCGCCAAACCCTGTATCAGCAGGGTCGGCACACCGTCGTTCGCATAAAATACCGGTGATGCCATCATTAGACCGCGCCTGGGGTGTAATTTCATCCAGGGACCCGCATACCTGAATAAGATTTTATAGGCCCAGGATTTTCGTGGCAGCCATTTAACAAATGACGAGTCCGTGGGAGTGTAAAAGCCCACCGCCGCTTTCACGTGTAATGGCACGTGGGGGTACTTTGTAGCGGGAAACCGGTGGGCTTTAATCGTATACGCGGCCATGAGGGCCAGATGTGCCCCGGCGGAAAGGCCTACGGGAATGATGGCATTCGGATTTATCCGATATTGTTTTGCATGAAGTATCATCCAGGCTAAAGCGTTTTTTACATCCTCAACGTCCTTGGGAAATGCCCCGCCCTGCCGAACCAGACGATAATTTATATTAAAAACGACCCACCCGCGCATCGCTAAGCGCGGGGCCAGAAAATTTACGCCATTGTTATGGTTGCTCCCATCCGCCCAGCCGCCGCCATGAATTAAAAGAATGGCCGGGTGTGGCCCGGGGGAATCAGGCAGATAAAGTTGTCCATTACGGATCTGGTCCGCAGGATGAACATAAGAAACACGATGCAGCAGCTTATATTGAACCTTTGTTGATGCGGCGGTGTTCGTGGCCAACGCCCTGGGAGCGAAACAGCCGAGAAGGCATAAAAGGATGCCGACGAATGAAAGCGTGGTCGAAGATAAAGGGAAGTTTACGTTTCCAAGCCGTTGCGGCCAATGGTGCATCATAATCAGGATTCCGAACATCCGGTGCGTTAAGTCGCTTGAAGGTTTACAAATTCAAGCATGTATCAATAATAGCACCATTAACTCGATGGACAATAAGAAAAAGGGATACAATTTGCGGGCGCTGTTTATTACTCTCTGCCTGGCGCAGCCGGAACCGCATTCCGTGGAACCCGCAGTAATAACGGCATTGGCCCGCGTGGCTGCGACACGGCAGGACATTGCAGTGAGCGTGGCAGCGTTACAGCCCCTGCTGCCTTGGAATGGCCAATCTCACGCTTTTACCAATAATGAGCAGTTGGACTCTGCCGATGCGGACAAGGCCGCCATAGTGACGCATATCCTACGCTGGCCCGTGGTGGCGCGGCGCGGTTTGCTGCAGGTCAATAAAATTTGGCCGGGTGCGGGATTCGCATTTCCTTTTATCGCCTCCCAACTGGTGAATATTTTACATGCAACCCCTTTTGATATTATGATCGCTTCTGACATCCAATCTACCGGATATGTCGCCTACCGGCTGCATGAAATTGTCGGCGTGCCGTATGTGATTATCGCAAGTAATTCGACAGCATTAACGAAAAAGCGGCAAAGCCCAGGTCAGAAAGCGCGCCTGACAGCCATCCTGCGTGATGCGGAGTTTGTGCTTCGCAGCAGCTCGGAGGCGAAAACCACCGGCTTACAATATCCGGGTATCAGATTTCGTGATTTTGATTTCACGGATTCTTCCGAAGGTAAGTTCCTGGAACTGCTGCGGGAGGCGGCGCAGCAGTCGCAGGAGAGCTTTGACTGGTGAGAATCGTTGGCAACATCCAAAAGAGATGCGCGATAGTGCGTGGCGAGAGGTAAAACAGTAAAATGCTGTCGCGCCGCGGTACTGGTTCGTGGCAGCCGTAAGCGGAGTACCCATAATAATGCCCCAGCAGAGCATTTTGATTATCACAGGCGGCCTTTACCATGATTTCCCCGCGATGGCGGCATTCCTGAAAGAATTGCTGAGCCGGCACGGCTTTGATGCCCATACCACGGAAGACCGCGATGCCCTGATAAGCCTGCCGGAAAGTCATTACGCGGCCATCATGGTGTGCACGCAGGGTGGAACTTTAACTGCCGCGCAGGAAGCGGGATTGCTTAAATTTGTGAAATCCGGGCGCGGCTTTGTGGGTCTGCACGGGGCCAGCGCCAGTTGGAAGGAAAATGCCGGGTACATTGACATGCTGGGCTGCAAATTCATTACGCATGGCCCGGAAGTAGAATTTGATATTGAACCCACCGGCGTTCCGCACAGCATCGTGCGGCACATACCCGCATTCCAAGCGGATACGGAACTGTATCAACTGGCCGCCAATCCCGCGGATTTCACCACGCTGCTGCACGCCAGTTGGCAGGGCAAATTGGAACCTGTCGCGTACATCCGCTCGTATGGTAGTGGCCGGGTATTTTATTTTTCCATCGGTCATGATGTGGGAGATATGCAGGACACAACCTGGCAAACGGTGCTGTTGCGCGGCTTGCGCTGGAGCTTGGGATTTGTCGAGCGACCGGGATTAAAAGTCGGCGTGATCGGTTATGGCGGTGCATTTAATATGGGCCGCACGCATTTGGCCGAAATGAAAAATGCGGGATTCATCCCGGTAGCGGCATGTGATATTGACCCGGCCCGAGCCAAAGCCGCAGAGCAGGAATTTCCGGAGATTCGAGGTTACACCTCAATAAAAGAAATGCTCGCGCATACCGATGCGCAACTGCTGACCGTTATTCTGCCGCACAACGCCCATGCCAATGCGGCGGTGGAGGTGCTCAACAGCGGGCGACACTGCATTGTGGAAAAGCCCATGGCTACCAGTTCTGATGAAGTTCACGCCATGATCGCTGCCGCAGCGAACAATCGGCTTCTGCTAAGCGTGTATCACAACCGACGGTGGGATGGTGATTTCATGGCGGTAGAAGATATCATCCGACATCGCAAACTTCTGGGCGACATATTCAAAATTGAAACCGGTATGAGCCGTTTTGCCTCGCCGGGAAGCTGGTGGCGATCCAGTAAGGCGATCTCCGGTGGACTGCATTTCGATTGGGGTGCCCATCTGATATTCTGGGCTTTGACGCTGATGAACTCAGCGGTTGAATCCGTAACCGCTACAGCGCACAAACGTTTGTGGCACCATGTCAGCAATGAGGATCATGTGGAGGCCTGTATCCGCTTTAAAAATGGCGGCACGATTGATTTTGAAATATCTACCATAGCATGCGCCCCGCGGCCGCGCTGGCGAATTTTGGGCACGCGCGGTGCCATTCTGGATCAGTGGGATGACACTTCTTTTCAACTGGCTTTGCACCAGGGCGGGATCAGCAGTGAACCGCAGCGCGTTAAATATCGCACCAGCCAAGGCTACCGCTATTACCAGAATATCGCCGATCACCTGGGCCTGGATGATGCGCTGGAAATCACAGCCGAACGGGCGGGACGCGTGATTCATGTGCTGCATGCCATAGATCAAGCTGCACAAAGCGGCGAGGCGGTAGTGGTCTGCGGGGAGGCGTGAAAAGCTGATGAGTAAAACGCTGCACTGGTATATTCTGCGGGAACTGTTGCGTATTTTCGTGCTCACAAGCTCAGTTCTGACGACGATTCTGGCGTTTGGCGGGACCTTTCGCTCGCTGACCAAAGTTGGCTTGACGCTGGTGCAACTTCTGGGCGTGCTTTTAGACCTTATGCCCGCCATGCTGGCTTATTCCATTCCACTGGCGGCACTGTTTGCGGCCGTCATCGTATATTGGCGGTTGGCCACCGATAATGAACTCACCGGTGCCCGGGCCAGCGGCGTAAGTTATGTTGCCCTGGTGATGCCCGCCGTGGTCCTTGGCTTGACAGTGGGCCTGGTGGATATGGCGTTTGTGGGATATGTCGTGCCGCGATTCCTGCAAAAAACGTCCCAGGTTATCCAGATGGATGCCGCCTCAATGTTGCTGCACAAGGTGCATCGCCGGCAGGCATTTGAACTCAAGAATGTGTTGGTGCTCTACGCGGACAAAGCCTACCGCGTGCCGGTGCCCGCCAACGACCAGCCGCCGCCGGGGGTGATACGCGATATTATCCAGCTGCGTGGCTTGGCGGCCATGCCCTTGAAGAACGGCCGTCCCACATCCATTATTATCGCCCGGGCCGCCAATGTCATTATTGATAAGGATTCGGCACACAATGAGGTAAGCCTGGGCGTACAGATCGATAATGGCACAGCCTTCGCCCCCAACAGCCTGCGACAAATGCGCGGGACCATTCGCTATTTACCGCCCGACGGTAAACCCCAACCGATTGGTTCGTTGTTTTTTGATAAACCAAAATTTCTGGATTTGTTCCGTTTGGCGCAACTGCAACGCAATCCGCTGCTCTGGCACCGCATCGCCAAAAACGTTCATACCCTGATGCACGACTTACGCCTGCAAAGTATTTCCCAGGGGTACCTGCGTCAGTTTCATCCCAGGCAGCCCCTGCGATTTACCCGCAAGGACGGCGTGGCCATCGTTCGCAGCCCGGCGGCCACGCTGACCGGCAGGAAAAGAAATCTGCTGCTGACAGCCGCCGGGGGCGTGCCCGTGCAAGTGCAGGTGATGCACCATGGACGCGTTACGCAAATATATCTGGCCAATCAGGGAGAACTGCTGGTCTCTCGGCGCGTGGCCAATGAGGAAATGGCGGTAGCGCCCGTGGGCCAGGGAAAATATACTGCGGCTCTGAAACTCACCGGCGCTATTCGCGAGAAAAACACCGCATTAGACCGTAGATTTCACGCCGGCCCGCCTTTGGTTGTGATTTCTTCCATTATCCCGGTGATGCCCGAATCCGGCGTTCCAGCCATTCCTCCGGAAAATAAGGCATCCCCGATTGTGGCCCAACTTATTAACACCATTCACCATCAGGAAGATCATCTGCACCGGCAGATACTTTCAGAATTTCAGAGCCGCGCATCGTTTGCATTTTCCTGTATTGTGCTGGTGATTCTGGGGACGGCCCTGGGAATTATTCTGCAGGGCCGCAATCCGCTGGCGGTGTTTGTCGTGGGAGTTGTGCCCGCAATGATTCTGGTGCTGCTGATTAATACCGGGCGCGAAATGATTACGCGGACACCTAATTCTGACGTGCCCGGAACCTTGGTGATCTGGGCGGGCAACGCCATCATTCTGATCCTGAACGCAGTTATTTATTCCCGGCTGCTGAAGCGATAAACTGGAAAAAGCATGAAGATTCTCGACCGTTACATTATCCGCAATTACCTGATCAACTGCCTGCTGGCGCTGGGCGTGATGATCGGCATGTATATTTTGCTGGATGTGATTGTCAATTTTGATCTCTTCACGAAAGGCGACACGTATCAGCATGCGACGGCCTCGCAGGCTTTCTGGGGGTTGCTTAGGGAAATTACAACCTATTACGCTTATCGCACGCTGGTCATTTTCTCTATGATTTCAGGCATTATTCCTCTGCTGGCCGCGGGATTCACCATGGTGCGCATGACCCGCAACCGGGAGCTTATTGCCCTGTTGTCCAGCGGGGTATCGCTGTATCGGGTGGCGGCACCGATTATTTTATGTGCGGTGGGATTTAATATTCTGGTGGTGGTGGATCAGGAAGTGCTCATGCCCGCCAACATCAGCAACTTGCTACGGAAGCATGGGCAGGTGTCCGCATCTTTTGTTAAAAATGAACCCATTGAGTTTGTTCCCGAAAGTGATAATTCACTGGTTCTGGCGTCACGTTATGACGCCAAAACCAAAACCATGCGGGATGTCCGCATTATTCAGCGTAATAAGCTCGGTGAAGCCAAAGCTATGATTCTGGCAAAAAAAGCCGTGTGGAAAAAAAACATTGGCGAAGGCCCTGTCGCCGGCGGCTGGCGCATGTATGATGTGGTGCAGATTAATGCCGCCAAAGCGGCCAATCCGAATAACCGCCCGGAACCGGTTAAGGTCATGACCTATCAGACGCCCGTCACCCCGGGTCAGTTAAATCTCATATTCCAGAAAAAGGCCGTGGAATATCTATCCACGGCCCAGATTGACAAGCTTATTCTCTACAGCACGCCGGCCACGCGCACGGCATTGGAAAAAATCATGTACACCCG
>JAKAZF010000137.1 GCA_021826605.1 Planctomycetota bacterium
TGTTGCTTCCATGAGGGGGGAGGACCACGGATTTCACGGGTTAAAACGGATACGGGGGGCAACTTTCAACGTACAACGAGTCCCGTCGCGCCGGGGAACAACGAGCGATGGGAAATTTGTTTTGTGGGTGCGGGGGTATATGCGATAGCGAGATGGATTGGAGTATGGATTGGGCTGATGGTGCCGGCAACGTCAGCGTTAGAAAGCCAAGGATCAGGGCCATGAAGGCCTTGCAGAATCTGTCACAGACCCATTATTCGATAATGCGGCGGCTGATGATGCGGCATTATCGAATTTTGGCCCGGTAATAAAAGCGAAACGGTGGGCCGCAGTCGCCGTTGAGATAAAAATCGGTCCAGCTTCCATTCTGCCGGATGTTGTCCGCCCACTTGAAATGAATTTCATTGGGCATAAAACCGGCGATCCCCAGAGCGGTTCGTGGAATGGCCATTTGCATTTGATCGCCCTGGATGCCAATACGCGCCCGCCCCACCGCCTGCCACTGATATTTGCCGTTGACATTTCTTTCCACTACCGATGTGCGGCCATTGATAACACGCCGATCTATCACGTAGTTGTAGCCCATCCATGTTTTGCTGCCTGGATGCGGAATATGCAAAAACAGCAGCATCCAGGACTTATCCCGCCAGGAAGTCAGCGCTTTGCGTGTTTTCACCCAGAAATAGACATTTTTGAGATCGTATGTACATTTACTGGCCACAATATCATTGCGCCCCGTGTTGTTCACATAACGCCTGGTTCCCCAGCCCGGTGAATTGCGGTGCACCGCCAGGCCGACATTATTGGTAAACAGCGGTCCGATGTTTTTCCATTGAGAAAATGATCCGTTGACGGAAATCGTGGTTGGATGAACAAACGGCAAGGGTTCAACGCCCTTATAGCGCCGGATATACGAGATCATCTGATAATAATAGTTATCGCCAAAACCGCCATACAAGCCGCCTTTATCCGATCGCATCGGTTCGGCATCACGGCTGTATTCGGGGCTGTATTCATCAATGAAAATCGGTGCCCCCTTATTCACCCAGTGGCCGGCGAAAAATTGCCGGCCAGGCTCGGGCCAACAGCCGGCAGTCCATTCATTCCAGCCGGTAATAAACACAAACGATGGGTTAACTTTCAGCACATGTTGCCATTGTTGAGAGAAACACATTCCGCTCCCCGGGTGCTGTGAATCCAGAGGTGGCTCATGGCCGTTGAAATAGCTCCGTCCCGTGGTGGTATTGGCCCATCCGGCAACACAGGCCGGCATTTCCTCCGGAATGTGCGGATTGATATGCCATGAGTAAAGCCACGGATTAACTCCGGTATTATCACACCCCCACCTGTCTTTTCCGCCCGTCCAGGCCCAGCAATATCGCAACGTAAAGAAGTGTCGAATGGTCGCCGGAAGCTTGCGCATATTGCCATGAATGAGCATCAGCGGTTTGCCGTCCCAGTAGAACCAGAGCTTTTTGGCCAAGCCGGTTTTATATATATTCTTGTAATCGGCATTCCAGGCGCCATGTCCCGCAAAGCAGACGAAATCCGGCACCGCATTGCCCAGCGCCTTCATTCGCAACCAGGTTTTAAACAATGTTTTTTGAACACTGTTGAAATAGGTCGGCCCATTGGTGTTATCAAATATAACCGTATTGATCCCCGCATCGCCGAGCATCGCGGCGTGTTCACGCAAGACAAACGGATCGGAACTGATATAAAAGCCAAACAACGGCTTGCCCCACCAATGTTCAGAATTCAATGGGCCGATCACCGCATTCGGATTTTTTGCCAGTATGGCCGCATTATTCAAAATGGGATGACCGGGCTGACTATTGGCGGTGAAATAAAAGATCCCAACGGTTTTACCCGCCCTTGGCGGACCGACCTGGCGGAAGACGGGCAGAACACGCCCCAATGCATCCACAGCGCCCCATGTATCCGGTCCGGCAACGGGGACATGTGTCATTCCAGTAGATGCCGATTGCGCCACCATACGGTGTGATGTGACCGGCAGCAGGCGAACGGGCGCTGCTGTCGCATCGAGTTGCGGGGCGCTGCGTCCCGGCGTTGCACCAACACCGACCGCCAATGCGACCAGAGCCGCTGCGGTCATTGCTGCGCGGTGACACGCGGCTAAACTGTTTTTTAACCAATGCATACTGGAAAACTTACTCATTGTTTTCTCCGGGGAGGAAGACACAGCGCTACGCGCATACCATTGAACCAACTACTAACGCCATGGCGGGTGTTGAAATACTTGATAATCATACCCGATTTCCGAGCGACGTCTTCAGGCCTGATCGTATCACATATTCTCCAGTACTGATGTAAACCGATATTCTCCCGCCATGACGGAATAGATCGCATAATCACCGTCCATTCGCACGAATTGAACATGGGGGTTCCGCGGAGCAAGAGGCTTACCGCTTTCGTTGACATCGGCACGATGATGGGCCGGAATGGCAACTTCCGCACTGGAATTGGGGGGAATGGTGATATTCCAAGTGAATCTTGCACCATCCTTTTGCCATTGACTGCGAATCATGCCGTACATACTCTGATAATCTGCACGCGCAAATTTTAATTGCCCGAAGTTGTGCGGACGCAACAGAAAATGCTTAAATCCGGGAGTGTTTTCAAAGGGGCGGATTCCGGCGATGCTTTCATGAAACCAGGCGGCAAAGCCACTCTGCATGGCATGGTTGTATGAGCAATCGATCTGCAGATGATCCAAGGGTGTATCATACTGTGTTTCCGGCCACGTGGTGTCACCGCGTGACAACATAAAACCATAACTCGGGTAATCAAGCTTTTTCATCATGCGATAGGTTAATGCATCATAACCATGCTCATTAAGAACCGTGTACAACGGACGGGAACCCAGAACACCGGTATTCGCATGATCGTTCCGCCCTTGAATATCCTGTGCCAAAGCGGCTGCCACCGCTTTTTCCTTGCCTTCAGGCACCAGACCAAATCGCAAGACTACCGCGTTGGCGGTTTGGGAACCATACCCGCCGGTGTGAGGATCATAGAAGGTCCGATGAAACGCGGCTTTCACCCGCGCCGCCTGGCGCTTAAACCATTTTTCATCAGACGCGCGTTTCAATAATGCGGCGGCTTTGCTCATGATGTCAAGGCTGGCAAACTGCAAAGCGGTGGAAGTCAACGGCACCGGGCACGCGGGATTGGCACCGCCTGCCCCGGGCGGGCACCAGTCGCCGTAGCCATATTGCACAATGCCGTTTTTGCTGACGGCGGCGGATGCCACGAACTGAACCCAGCGCTTCATATGCGGATATTGCCTGATAAGCGTCGCAGAATCACCGTAATACAAATAGATGAACCAGGGGATGGCCACCAAAGCAGCACCCCAATCCGGATTGGCCTGACCGCATAATCTTCGTCCGGTGGCAATATTGCAGGGCAAACCGGGCGACGCCCGGGTTCCCCAGGGTGTAGAACCTCCCCGCCCCAGCGTGGTGTCCATATCGCCCGCCAATTTATTCAGCAGCGGAGCCATGTTGAAATTACAAATTGCCGCCTGCGCGGAAATTTCCATATCCCCCAGCCAGGAACATTTTTCACGCTGCGGACAATCTTCCGTAATGCTGTGCATGTTGCTTTCAAGCGTCCAGAGCGACGTTTTATAAATGCGATTCAACTGCGCATCAGAGCAGACAAAATCACCCCGTTTCTCCACGCCGGTGCGCAATTGGATCCCTTCCATAAAACTCAAGGCCGGTTTTCGTGTCAGACCACTAACCTCAACATATCGGAATCCATGATACGTAAAGCGTGGCCGCCATTGTTCACCTCCCCCTTTGCACACATATATTTCCGTCTGGACCACGCCGGTGGCAAACACACCGGTCGTCGCGGGATCAATGTGTGTTCCGTCCGGGGTCAGTATTTCCGCCATGCGCAGGGTAATTCGGGTTCCGGCAGGCTCGGAGATTTTCAATTGCACGCAACCGGCAAAATTCTGTCCCATATCCACAATCCATTTGCCGTCGGAGCAGGGGATAACAGGTTTTGGCCGGATGATGCGGACGTCCTCAATAGCCTGGATCACCTGGCTTTGCAATTTCACCGTCGGAGATTCAGCCACGCGCGCGATCTGCCAATGCTGATCGTCAAGGCCGGGGTCCGCCCAGCCGGGGATTTCAAGTCTGGCATCGTACGTCTCACCGGCGTAGACATTGTCAAAAAGTACCGGTCCGGTGGTGGCCCGCCAGGTGGAATCAGTGGCGATGGTGTCGGAAGATCCGTCAATGTATTCGATCACGCACTTCGCCCGCAATACTGGCTGTCCCCAGGCCAGCCATGCGGCCATAAAAGCAATATTCTGACCATAAAATCCGTTGCCCAGCATGACACCAATGGCATTACCGCCCTGCCGCAATTCGGCGGTCACGTCATGCGTGACATAAAACGCGCGGGCATCATAAGTGGTCATACCGGGATCCAACCGCTGATTTCCAATTCGTCTGCCGTTGATAAACAGTTCATAATATCCCAAGCCGCATATATACATACGGGCTTTGGATACCGCCTTACCAATGGAGAAGGCCTTGCGAAACAAGGGCGAGGGAAACGTTTTTTTCATAATTGGCTTTTTCATGGAACTGGTTTGTACCGGGCGAAACACCAGCGGTGAGTTACGCGTATCGGCCGCCAGTTCAATCCATTGAGCCGGTTTCCAATCCACGGGCTTCAGCAGTCCCATCTCCCAGCTCGCCGCCGGTGCCCACGCGCTGACGTTCCCCTGCGCATCCCAGATCCGCACTGTCCAGAAGTATCGCTGCCCCGCCAGTAAAGCACTGCCATCGCAGGGGATTAAAACGCTCTGATCCGATGGAACATGACCTGAATTCCATATTTCCGCCTGATCCGGATTCAACGACATCAGATGCCTGGAAACCAGTATCTGATAACCGGTTTGCCGGTCGCCGCGTTGGGTTGATTGCATCATCCAGCTTAGCCGGGGATGCAGAGAATCAACGCCCAGCGGATTAACAAGATATTCGCAGGTCAAATGCGTTGGCCGCGGGTTTTCCTTCTTTCCACCACGGGCTTGGGTACGCATGGCACCACCGGCCACCAGGGCCAGGGCCGCGGTCTTGATGACCCCACGCCGCGACACCACCTTGTACGCGGGCTTAATTTCCGATAATGATGCACCGTCAGTCATTGTCACAACACCTCTTGAAACTGGGACATCCGCATCGCATATTTTCCTTTTTTAATGTTCTATCATGGCGTGTCCGCACTGGACGCGGATTGACCACGTCATGATTGACTCCAATGGGGCACGTTGCGTTGTTCCGCCAGAAACGCATGAATAGCCTTCGCAAAGCTGCTGTCGTTGAGCGGAAATGTTTTTCCAACCTTATGCATGTGCCACCAGCCGGGGAATAATACATGGCAACCATTGGAAACAAACATTCGTAAGTCTCTTAATGCGGCATCATATAGTACCGGACTGTCCGCCGGCACATTTGGAGCCGGGTGCCATTCGAAAATTCCCCAGTTGTGACTGTACTGTGTGACCATATTGGGATTCAGACTGCCAAAGCGGGTGATGCCCACATGCCCATTCTGCGGTAAATAACCCGACCATATCGTTGAAGCGGAAGACAGCGCCCGGCGGGCACCCGCGGGCGCATTACCCAATAATTCCGCGGGAATCTGATGCGCATAGAGCAATTCTTTCGGCAAGCCTTCCGCGATGAGCAAACTGGCAACATCTTGGACAAAATGGGCCACCTCACATTCACGAAAGCCGTATCCCGGGTGTGCTGGATTGCCTGGAGGATACGAGTTGTTATTTCCCTGACAGGTCCAATCCCACGCTCTCCACCATCGGGAGTGATTTCGCACGCGCGGGGCATCAAAACCGCCCTCAGTGGAACCCCTTCCCTTCATTGGCGATGGATTAAATTTCGGGTTGGTAATCGGATCAGGATATTTTTCCAGGTCCCAATAGGCCAAAGTCCACGATTTAAAACCAGTGCCGAATGTCGCATTAAATGTTCTGCCGGCGCGATTGGATTTATCAGGCGTGGGATCATCATAAAATGGACTTACCCGGTGGCCATCAACTGAGATAAAGTCTCCCGTGATCGATTCCGGCGCGCCCTGACCGGCATATCTGCCGCCCGGCGCATAAAGTCCGCGATGTCGCAGCCAGTCGCGGAATTCTGTAACAGCAAAGGGGCTGTAGTCACCAAGATATTCATTACTGACCGTGCCGCCGATGGCCAATTCCTCCTCTATGCAAAAATTGATTACGGCAATGGTCCCCGGATACGCGCGCATCGCAGCTTTGATATCCCGCGACCAGTGCCGGGCCTTGCGCTGCATTTGCTCCCTTATGGCTGTGGCATAACGGGATGGCGTTACCACCAGCGTGTCTCGTCCCTGCACCGGGCCGGGTACGCCGCGCCAGGTCTTTCCATCAAGTCGCCACTGGTAGTTCCGTAGATCGCCATCGGGGTTGATCAGACCGCCATTATGTGTTTGCATGGCAAAAATTACCCCGCGGTGAATATTTTCCTTCTGAAACACACGAAGTTGCCGCAGCAGCAATGGTAAATTGCCGGCGCGATAAATCGACGCAAATCCCAACTTGTTATAGTCATTACCGGAACCGAATTGCTTTTTCATTTTCGCAATTTCTGCGCGATACTGTTCGTCCGTGGTGCCAAGTCGATCCAGTCCGCCCTCCCATATCGGCATAATGTAAAAAGTATTGCTGTGATCCGATTGCGGCGGGCCATTATGGGAGCCGGTCGCATTATTTTCCGCCGCCATGATCGCCGTGACGGAGTCGGCCGCAGCGCTATTTTGCAAATCACGGTTGCTCCCGATCACGGACGCCGACGCCACCGCGGCCCAGGCCGCCAGCAGTTTGCGGCGCGAAAGATCTTGATTACCGGCCATGCTTTGCGGATTATTCATTTTGTTAAACATCAATCACCATTCCCCTTACAAGTCTTTGCAATTCATTTCCCGTTGAGCAACGTCGGTTGTAACCAGGCCGTCATATTCGGCAGAAATTTAATCTCGACGGCAAACAATTAAACAGCGCCCGG
>JAKAZF010000138.1 GCA_021826605.1 Planctomycetota bacterium
GGGCTTGCCGGGAAATCATGGGATCGGCGGAATCGGCGGCCTTGGCGGTAATATCCTTTCGCGAGATGGGCCGGCCCCCATACATGACATCGCCGACGATAGGAAATCCGACATGGCTTAAATGTACGCGCAACTGGTGGGTACGGCCCGTTTTGGGAAATAATTCCAGCAGCGTAAAACGCTTAAAACGCTCCTTAACCTGATAGACCGTCTGGGCGGTGCGGCCAATATCGGCGCGCACCGTATATTTCTCCCGCATAACCGGATGCACCCCCAGCGGTGCATCAATAAGATCACTATCCAGCGGCGGGGAACCATGGACGATCGCCAGATAGGTTTTACGAATGGATCGCCGTTCAAACTGTCCGGCCAGCCGCCAATGAGCCTCATCCGTTTTGGCTACCAGAATAAGACCCGTGGTGTTGCGATCCAGGCGGTGAATAATGCCCGGTCGCCAGGGGTCGCTGCCCACGGAAAGCGTTCCCGCGGTTTGCTGGGCGTGGAAGACCAGAGCGTTGGTCATCGTGCCGGTCCAGTGGCCGCGCGCCGGATGCACCAGCAAATTGGTCTGTTTGTTGATGGCGATGAAGTGATCATCTTCATACAAAATTTCCAGCGGTATATTCTCCGGCAACATTTCCCGTTGGACCGTCGGCGGGACCTGCAATTCCACTTGATCGCCACTGCGCAAAACGGTGCTCACTTTAGCGGTTCGACCGTTGACCAGAACCGTGCCGGACTTGATCAATTTTTGCAGCATGGAGCGTGAATGGGTGGAAAGGCGATCACGCAGATAAATATCCAATCGCTTCTGCAAATCATGGCGTATGTTAAACGTCACCGCTTCCATGCCCTCATCGGAGTCCGGCAAGGCAAGCGGTTCGGCAAGGTCTAAATCATCCGGTTGCGTTTCTTCCATAACCAGTATTGTAGCGGCGGGATCCATATTACGTTAAATCTCTGCGGCGCGGTATAACTTGAATTTGTGGACAAAGCGGCGTATTATGAATTGCACACTTAACCAGTAGGTGTTGTGTGTAATTGCTGGTTTAACCGCTTTTTTGCGGTTTTATGGCGTAACCGCCCAGAGATTTTGTTGGAATGTGTGCCGCTATGGCTGAAACGAAGGCGACAAACATAACTTGGCATCCGTCCAAGGTAACAGCGGAAGATCGTGCGGCGGCTACGCATAATCGTCCCTGCATTGTCTGGCTGACCGGGCTATCCGGGTGCGGGAAATCCACGATTGCCGTGGCTTTAGAGCACGCTTTAATTGCGGGCGGTCATGCGGCGTATGTGCTCGACGGCGATAATTTGCGGCACGGTCTTAACAGTGATCTGGGATTTTCCCCGCAGGATCGGGCAGAAAATATACGTCGGGCCGGAGAAATAGCACGCCTTCTGGCGGATGCGGGGCTGATTGTGATTGCCAGTTTTATTAGCCCGTATGCCGCTGATCGGCAGCGAGTGCGGCAGCTTGTCGGGCCGGATGAATTTTTGGAAGTATTCGTTGACGCGCCGGTGGAAGTTTGCGAACGACGCGATCCAAAGGGGCTATACAAAAAAGCCCGTGCGGCGGCGGCAGCCGGCAAGCCCTTGGGTTTTACCGGCCTTGACGCGCCGTATGAAGCGCCGGTCAATCCGGAAATCCATCTGAAAACCGATGAACAAACCGCTGAACAGGCGGTGGACGTGATTTTCAATTTTCTTCGCCGACGGGGGCGATTGGTTGAGCAGAGGTAACATGGTCACGCACTACGTTGATTTACACACGCACAGCACGGCCAGCGACGGTACATTGACGCCCACGCAACTGGTCAACAGCGCCCAGGCGGCAGGACTTGTGGGCCTGGCGCTGACGGATCATGACAGCGGCAACGGGTTGCTGGAGGCCCAGTCGCAGGCCCAGAAGATCGCCTTGCGGTTTGTACCGGGAATAGAAATCTCTGCGGAATATCCGCATCCGGGAACCATGCACATTCTGGGATATTACATTGATCCGCTTTCTGCGGGCCTTAAACGTATGAGCGATATTCTGCTGGAAGGGCGGGATAATCGTAATCCGCGGATTATCGCGCGGCTCAATGAATTAGGCTGCCGCATTACCCTTGAGCAGGTGCAGGATATTGCCCGGCGTGGCTCGGCTGATGGGCGGGCGATTGTGCTGGGGCGCCCTCATATAGCGCAGGCGATGGTGGATACAGGTTGCGTCAGTAGCGTCAAACAGGCGTTTGATGTTTATCTTGGCACCACGGGAGCGGCCTATTTTGATAAAGAGCGACTGACCCCGCGGCAGGCGCTGGAATGTATTCACGCCGCCGGCGGGTTAGCAGTCCTGGCCCATCCGACGCAATTGCGCACCGAAAATCCGGCCCAACTCCAACATGTGATAGCCAATCTGGTGGAGGCGGGGCTGGATGGTATTGAGGTCTGGCACAGCGACCACCGCCCGCAGGACAGCCAACTGTTTCTGGAATTAGCGCGGCGCTATAACCTGATTACCACCGGCGGATCAGATTTTCACGGCACGCCCAAGCCGGATATTGCCCTGGGACTGGGACGTAACAATGTGCGTGTGCCCGTGGAATATCTGGATCGGTTGGAACAGGCCTGGAATTCCCGGCGGAATCGGCAAGCAACGGAGTTGCCAACATGAGTACATCTATTATTTTGCCGGCATTTGATGTTGAAAAAATCAATGCGGAATTTCAGACACGTGATCCTGCGGAGCTGGTACGCTGGGCTACGGAGACCTTTGGTAATGATCTGATCATGACCAGCAGTTTCGGGGCCGAGAGTATGTGCCTGATTCATCTGGCGGTTTCGGTTCGGCCGGACATTCCCATTGTGCTGGTAAATACGGGATATTTGTTTCCGCAGACGCTGACCTTTATGGAGTCCATGCGGCAACGATTCCATTTGAATGTGCGCGAATATCACAGTCGCCACGATCCGGTGGTTTGGCTGACCGTCAACGGCGAGCCTGATCCGCGCGTGCGTCATAACGTGGAAGCGTGCTGTGCTGCGAATAAAAATGAAGTCTTTGACCGTGCCATGCAGGACTTGGCACCGGCGGCGTGGCTGCGGGGCGTGCGGTCGCATCAATCTGATCATCGTGCAGCCATGCAGAGTGTGCAGTGGAATAAGCGCGTGAATTGCTGGGCGATTTCACCTCTTCTGGGATGGAATAACCGTGATATTCATCAGTATATGAAGAAGCATGAACTGCCTTATCATCCCCTGTGGGAGCTGGGATACAATTCTATCGGATGCAATCCGGAAACCTGCACGCGCCCGGTCGGCCTGGATGACGATCAGCGCAGCGGCCGCTGGGCGGGGTTGGAAAAAAAAGAGTGCGGCATTCATCTGGATCAAGGCGCAGGAATTTAGCTTGGAAAGTAGCTAGAAGGTAGGAGTTAGGAGTTAGAAGGTTTGGAAGCGCTTTGCTGCTATTTTGTTTGGCGTTCATCCATGCCCTCCTGACTTTTCCCAACTCCGTGCTTGTCCCATTCGTCACGGCGAGGCAGCCTCGCCCGCTAAACACAGGGGTGCCCCCTTGTAACTTCTAACTAACTGCATGGTCGTCCCACTCCCCCGTTTTTACGCATTACCCATTATTCATTTCCCCCGTCCCCTGTAACCTATAACCTGTAACCTGTAACCTCGCATCGGGTCCCAAAACAATTCGAAATGGCTGCGTTATATGACGTTGCATGGCAAGCTGTTGATTCTTGTTTAAGTCTGATCCTGCTCTACCCGATAACTATAGGTTGAACAGGAGACTCGGGACATGCAGTATAGACACGGTCGCTTGCGGGCATTTACGCTTATAGAATTGCTGGTGGTTATTTCAATTATCGCTTTGTTGATAGCGATGCTTCTGCCGAGCCTGGCGCGGGCCAAGGAACTGGCGAACCGTGCGGTATGTGCTGCCAATGTGCGGGGCATTGTGCAATCCATGTTTATTTATGCGCAAAGCAATCAGAGCCAGTTTCCCAGCGTCTTACCGCCGGCCAGCACCACCTACCAGAACGGCCCCGGTGCCGCGGCGACGGATGCGGCGGGCAACACCGGCACAATTCTGGAAAGCATGTATGGCAGCAATGGCTGGCAGGAAGGTTCGCCGATGGCGTGTATGTGGCTGATGGTGCTAAGCGGGCAAATTACGCCCAAGAGTTTTATATGCCCTTCGGATCTTCTGGCGACTGCCCCCTCGGATGAATACAGCAACAGCAGTACCTATTATTCCAATTTCGGTGTCATAAAAGGAACGGTTTCCACGACCGGTCAGGGTGAAAGCTATTCCATTTCATTTCCATGGAATGATATGAACGACGCCTTCATCGTCGGTAGTTGGTGGAACACCAATGCCGCCAGCGCCGCTCTACCTCTGGTTTCGGATATGGCCCCGTCCGCGGATACCTCCGCCGCAGGTAATTCCGAAAGGGACCCCACGCAGGCCATGGCCAATACCTACGGCAACTTTATTTTCAACTCCGGCAACCATAATGGTGACGGACAGAACGTCGGCTTCGGCGATGCGCATGTGGCCTGGTGTGTGACGCCCTATGTCGGAGAAAACCGCGATAACATATTCACTTACGCTTCCAGCGGCGGCGTGGGCGGCGGTGGAACGGCCATGACACCCACAGGCACCGCTCCCAGTTCCGTTTTACCAACCATTGCACCGTTTGATACGGTTATGACGCCCGTGCGCGATGTGGCCACAGGTGCATGGTAAGACCGATGGTAAATTTCCATCGCTTATGCCGCTTTGCCGCGGGCCAGAAAGAAATAAAGGATAGATCCCAGCACCGGCAGGAAGAGCATGAGGATCACCCAAAGAATTTTAGTTCCCGTGCTGTGCCGGCTGACCAGCAAGTCAATGAGCATCCAGAGCCAGAATATAGCGCAGAGCAGCCAGATAAGACCGAAAATCATACCCATATTTTTCTACTCCAACATCATGCACATAGACCACCAGCTTGCCTGAGCCATCGCCGTTCTGCGTTTTGCAATCGCTTGGCCCCGGCTCTACCCACCCGCTGTTCCCCGCCTTGTCCCCTGTAACCTGTAACCTGTAACCTATAACCTGTAACCCACGTCCCTGTTATCGCAGGTCATTTTCATCCAGCAGCACAAAATGTTCTTCCGAAAGCACCATGCTGGCCAGCGCCGGATTATCTACATGGATCACCACCGCCGCCGAGCGATGGGGATCGGTGATCAGGCCATAGACATAATGTATATCCACTTCCGCACTTAATAATGCCTTGCCGATACGGGCCAAGCCTTGGCCGGAGGCAGTAGACGGCATTTCCACGGCGACCAGTTCACAGACCGAAAAGCGGTAATCGTTCTGACGCAGGACATCGGCTGCGGTATCCGCGTCGCTGAATACGAACCGCACGATGGCGCAATCCACCCCTTGCATAACCGTCAGGGCCAGCGTGCGCACTTCGGAGTGTTCGAAAATACCCATCAGCGAGGCCAACGCCCCGACACGATTTTCAACGAACACCGATAATTGACGCACGCAGGGGGTGTCCCGTCCGCGTTTGGTGATTGGTTTTTCGCGTGTATTCGCCATGGCGAACATCTTAACATGAGTTGTGACCGGATGTAAGAAAAAACCGACGGAATTTTTTGTACTTACACGCGGCCATACAGGTATTCATTCAGATGCGTAAGGGTGACCTCCTGATCGCTGGCGTGTCGGGCATTCAGATCGCCGATGGAAATCAACCCCAGCAGCCGGCCGTCGGCATCGCAGACGGGCAGATGCCGAACACGGCGGGACTGCATAATGCTGCTGGCATCTTCGATGGTTGTATCGGGCCTGACCACGACCACATCGGAGGTCATAGCATCGGCAACTTTTACCTGCCGCGGATTTTTTTCTTCAGCGACGACGCGCATGAGAATATCGCGTTCACTTAAAATACCGATGATGCGATCACCCTCGGTGACCATCAATGAACCAATGCGATGCCGGTTCATTTTTTGTGTGGCCTCGAGAACGGTGGCATCGAGACTGATGCTGTAGACGTGACTGGACTTGCCCGCCAGAAGGCATGCAACGGTGGTCATAATGACCTCCTCAAAAAGGAACCAACCTATAAGCTGTCACCTACGAAGGTGCCAGCCGGAAGTGCAGTTGATTACTGATAACTATATCCCGGTATAAATCAGACGCAACATTGTGAATAAGATAACAATCTCGGCTATAATTTCTCTATGACAACCGCCCGCCCAACGGATTTATCCTCCTTAGCCAACGCCTCAACTGCCCGGTCACGAGCCGCGAGTTTAATGTGTATGACCTGGACGCATTTCCTTAATGATGGCGCAGCGTTTTACCTGCCCGGTATTCTTCCGGCGGTGCTTACGGCCTTGCATCAGCCTTTGGCGATGGTCGGCATTATTATGGCGGCAACGTATATGGGGCAGGCCCTACAACCGGTGACTGGCATTCTGGCGGATAAAATGGGTGGCAAAATGTTTGTTATTGGCGGACTTTTTGGCTGTTGCATGGCGGGGGCGCTGGTTGGTTTGTCCCCGAATGTGGGCGTTCTTCTGGTACTGTTATTGGTGTCCGGGCTGGGCAGTACCATTTTTCATCCGCAGGCTCTGGCGGCGGTGCGAAGTTTAACGGAACGGCGTCATGGGGCGGGGTTGTCCCTGTTTTTAATCGGCGGAGAACTGGGCCGGGGAGCGTGGCCTTTATTGACCAGCGTGATTGTCGTATATCTGGGATTGCATAACCTGTGGATTATTGCTCTGCCCATGCTGATAACCTTGCCGTTTATGATCAAACTCATTCCCAGCTTGCCGGCCCGGAGCCAAAGCGCTCCTAAACTTCATTGGCGAGAGCACCGTAAGCCGTTTCTGGTGCTGGTGAGTTTTTCAGCGTTTCGCGGATTGGCGGTTTTTGGAACCATTGTATTTATTCCGCTGATGTGGAAACTGCGGGGCGGTGCTCTGGTGTCCGGTGCTTCCATTATCAGCACGCTTTTAATTGCCGGAGTCATCGGGCAGGCCACAGGGGGAACCGTTTCGGATCGCTTCGGACGGCGGCCGGTGCTGGTGGGCA
>JAKAZF010000139.1 GCA_021826605.1 Planctomycetota bacterium
AAACTCCGCGAAGCCCACACACCCGAAGCCAAACGCCTGCGACAACTGGCCCCCAACCTGACTATCCTCACTCCATCCCAACTTGTTGAAGCGCTCAAGGCTACCGCTCAACACCGGTAATAATTCTGGGTAACAAGCGGTTAAAAAGAAAAAATGGTTGACCGCTTGCCCGCGCAAAAACGGCGGCCCAATGTCATTCGTCTGCTTGCCGATCATCCCAACCGCCCTTATCACAAGTACTGTCGCTCCTAACAATTTCGTTGGGCCGTTACGCGAAGCATGGGATGCCGACCCGGCATCCGCATCGCCGCTTCACAACTGACCGCAGAAGATATGTTTGGGCGTGGCCATATTTTTGGCATTCGACCGCGTCCGCTTATTGCCGAAGATGCGGACATTTTCAGCAGAAATTAACTTGGTTACGGCGGGAAATGATCCCGGAGGGTTGAGACGCTCTCACAGGGTTCTGCGGGATTCGCGGCCCTTTGCCAAAAAATATGGCCACCCCATAATTCCATATCATCCACCCCTTTGCCAACCGCCAGATCATCGCTCATTATAAACATTGGTAACTTCACAATTGGCCGGGCCGTCGCATCCGGTACAGTTCCTTCACGATTCAACTTGTCCGCCGCACGTTCAGCGTTCCTTGTGATCGCTGGGGAACCAGTTGGCGGCCAAGAAGTCTATCGTAGCGTATACGATGCAATAGACGACAAACTCCGTGACCACAGTGAGATAATTCCCTTGCGGCCCAACGGCTATCCGTTGGAACCCGTACATTACGGAGGCAAACACCATACCGCTCGCAAGCGAACGCAATATTTTGCGCAGAAAGGCGGCCACACACAACTCCTGAATGTTGGTTCACCCAATCACTTGGAGCACCGGACAAATTCCCCATCTTCAGGCCTCCTCCGTTTAACTGTACCTTACCAGCGGTCGCCCAAGCATTACAATGCCATCCATTTTACCGCCGCACATCGCAGTGGTCTATAACCATTTAATCCGTCGCCATGTCCATCGGCTACCCGCGTGCTCATCTCACTTCACCGGGGCGCAACACGATTACGCCACTTCGCTCAACCTTTCCAACAATGTTTGCAGGCAGCGCTCCAACGGCGCAAGGTCGTGCTCAACGATGGACCATACCAGATCCGCGTCAATGCCTTCGTATTGGTGGAAAATCACATCCCACGACCCCGCTATTTTCTTCCATTGGATAGCCGGGCCCATGGAGCGAACCTCGCTGGGAATGCGCTTAATTGCTTCACCAATCACCTCGAAGTTTCGGTAAACCGCGTCCTGTATCAGCGTGGAGTCCAGAAATGCCTGCCTGCCACCGGGTGTATGACTGCGGACGCGCTCGATACATTCAAGCGCATGTACCAGAATTGGTACCAGCTCATAAGGCGCACTTGTATTCTTTTATCAGCAATAAAGCCTTCAGGCTATTTTCCGCACGCAATCTGCGATAATCGGATGTGCCCGTTTTGTCGGGATTTGGAAAAAGTTTGCGAAACCGTTGCCCCTTGGTGACGATTCATCCTGCGGACTGCGGCTATTCCGAGCCGCATTATTTGTCCTGACCCCAAAAAGTCTATCGCTCATCGCCCCCGGTTTTGCCACGTTGTTCATTGCTCGTTGCGTACTGCTGTCGCGTTTATTCCCGCCCGCGCGTATCGAATTCAAGTGATTCTTGGTATTCTTGTTGGTCGTATGATCGACATTCTTCGGCAAAGCGTGCTCGCATCCGCTGGATTAATATCCGGGGCCGGGGTGTTGGCATTTTTCCTGGCCGGAATAATAGGCGTGGGGTTGATATGCGTTCAGCCGGGGGCAGTTAGCAACGGGCCGGGATGGGCGGGGAGATTCCTCTGTCTCATTGCGCGAAAAGCGCTGCGGCTACGCTATGTCATCAAGGTCAGCGGCGTTAACGCGGTCCATGAAAAAGGCCGCCGGGGGATACTGTTTTTACCCAATCATCCGGCGCTCATTGATCCGGTCATCATGGTGGCCCATCTGCATAAATATTTTGCCGTGCGGCCACTTACCGCGGAAGATCAGATGCGCAGCAAGCTGGTTCGCACGTTGGCGGACACGGTTCGCGTGATACCGATCCCGGAAACCTCAAGCATTGAACAAGGCAAGATTGATCGCGTGCAACGTGCGCTGGCGAGTTGCGTACAAGCATTGCGAAAGGGAGACAACGTATTGCTTTATCCGGCGGGCCGACTGATGCGGGAGCGGATCACCGATCTAGGCAGCGCCAGCGCGGTGGAGCGCATTTTATCAGAAATGCCGGAGGTGCGGGTGGTGCTGGTTCGCACAACGGGCCTGTGGGGAAGCAGTTTCGGCTGGGGTACTGGAACAGCTCCACGACTGGGAAGGGCTTTCAAGGCTCATTGGCGTGATCTCCTGGCCAGTGGCATATTTTTTGCGCCCAAGCGAACCGTACAAATCACTTTGGCGGAACCCATGGATTTTCCCCGCCAAGCCGGGCGGGCGGCGATTAACCGCTATATGGAAGACTTTTATAATCAGGAAGCACCACCCGCCCGGTATATCCCTTACAGCCTCTGGGAGCGCGGAGGCGCACATGATCTACCTGAACCGACAGCCGAACCTCAAGAGTCGGCGGAAGCAATACCGTCTGCTACAGCGACTATTGTAACGGACTATTTGCGTGAATTGACCGGCCTTCCAAAAATTACCGCCAATCAGCAATTGGCAAAGGACATGGGGCTGGACAGCCTGGCGATTATGGATTTAGCCGCCTGGCTGGAAAAGGAATTTGGTGTGACCGTGTCGGCGGTGGAAACCTTGCAAAGCGTCGGCGATGTGATGCTGGCCGCGTGCGGCAAGCTGGCGGCGGCGGTCAAAGACGTGGCGATTCCAATGCCGGGATCGCGCTGGTTAATGGATACGGGTACAGCGCGTGTGCAGGTGGCGGAAGGAAAAACGATTCAAGAAGCATTTCTGGCGCAAGCGCGGCGACATCCGGATGAGGTGGTGGCGGCGGATATGCAGAGGGGCAGCCGCAGCTATCGTGATCTGATTACATCCATCTTTGCGTTACGCGAACACATTGAGAAACTTCCCGGCGAACGCGTGGGCATTATGTTGCCGGCATCGGTGGCGGCGGACACGGCATTTCTGGCGGTGCTGTTTTCCGGAAAAACACCGGTGATGGTGAACTGGACCACAGGCCCGCGCAACATCGCACACGGTTTGGAAATTGCGGAAGTCCACGGCGTGCTCACGGCGGAAGCGTTGCTGGTACGTTTGGCAGCGCAGGGCATTGATTTGTCGGCATTGCGGGATCGGATGATACCGCTGGAGAAAGTGGCCGGGGCATTGGGGAAATGGGACAAACTGCGGGCGGCTTTCAAGGGACGATTTTGTTGGCGGTCGCTGGATCGGGTGGTAGCCACGGATATTGCCGCGATTTTATTTACCAGTGGATCGGAATCTTTGCCCAAGGCTGTGCCGCTGACACATGAGAATTTGCTGGTGAACATGCGCGACGCGCTGGCAAGTTTTCACATTCGGCGGGATGATCGCTTTCTGGGGATGTTGCCGCCATTTCATTCCTTTGGATTAAACGCGGCCATGCTGCTGCCGATTCTGGCGGGGGCGAAGGTGGTACATTATCCCAATCCCAATGATGTGGCGGCACTGGTGCGTGTGATTGAAAATTATCACGTTTCGATTTTATTAGGTACGCCGACATTTCTTTCGAATATTGTGCGTGGCAGCGGGAAAACTTCGCTGGCGGCATTGCGCATCTGCGTGACCGGCGCGGAAACATGCCCGCAGAGCGTCTATGACGCGCTGAAGAAAAGTTGTCCCGCGGCATCCATCCTGGAAGGCTATGGCATCACCGAGTGTTCGCCGTTTGTCTCCGTGGCGCGGGAGGATGACATTCGCCCCGGCGGCATTGGGCGACCGCTACCATCCATTCAATGGGCGATTATCGATGAAACATCGCAACAGCGGGCAGCCCCCGATCAGCCCGGAATGCTGCTGGTGCGCGGGCCCAGCATTTTCAAGGGCTATCTGGGCGATCAGAATGCATCACCTTTTGTGACCTGGGCGGGTGAAACCTGGTATCGCACGGGCGATCTGGTAAAGGCGGATTCCACGGGATTTCTGACTTTCGTCGGGCGGCTGAAGCGCTTTATCAAGCTCGGCGGCGAGATGATTTCCCTACCGGCAATTGAAGACGTTTTGAATCGCAAATTTCCAGCGCTGGCGGACAACGGACCGGCACTGGCGGTGATCGCAAAAGTCGAAGGCGACACACCGGAACTGGTGCTGGTATCCACCCGGGCACTTGATCGGTCGGAGGTCAATGCGGCCATTCGTGATGCCGGGCTTTCGGGGTTGCATCATATACGTTCAATTACGCGGATCGACAAATTACCGGTACTGGGCACCGGTAAAATTGATTACCGGGCGCTGGCCGGTACGTCGTGATGCACAGATGATTTGCAATGTGAAATGGAGAAGAAACGATGGATTCTATTGCAGGGCGGACAGACAATGCCGAACTGTATACGTATTCCCTGGTCTGGGGCATAGTGGGTTTGATTTTGCTGATTCTCGCCATCCGGTTCAAGGGCGTTACTCTGCGATTCGCATCGCTGGCGGTGATGCTCGTGACCGTGGTGAAGGTCTTTGTCATTGACACATCGCATCTGCACAATCTGTTGCGGGTTTTATCCGTAGTGCCCTGTTCCACCCGTAATTACGGGTGGAACAGGGCACTAGGCATGAAGAACAATGTCCCACTATCCGGTCCGGGTGCCAAACAACAGGCGATCGTCCATAGATTCCAGAATTTGAATGCAAGGCTATTGGGCATACTGCCTAAGAAGAAGTTTTGGGCAGGATTTCTTTCGGGGGCTGTGCGCGGTATGAATATGCGGAGCCACGGATATTGCGTCAACGAAGGCCGCGGAACTTCCTATTGCTGCGTGGTTACTTTAGCAGTTGGCTTTTTGATTTGGCTCCCCGGATGTTCCGACCGAATTATCCATAAGACTGTCACAGTGTCGGACAATACACACTCTGCCAAGCATCTCCGTCGTCCATGCTTAACAGATGTCTCAAGATTTGATTCTATGCTTGAAGCTGCCATACGAGGATTTTCTTATCATGGTGCACTGATAAATCCTCGGCTGTTGGATATATTCCGCATTCCATTAGATGCTCCATCATCTGGTGCAACTGGCGAGTCGGCTGTCACGCAGGTTGATGTGACGCAGGCATATAACGACAACACTAACGGATCTATGACGGGTGGCACCTGGAAGAGGGGCCATGTGTTTGGGTATGATCGCTCTCGTGCTTCCGGCTGGCGTTTGCACCGTGGATCGTTTGGATACATATATCTTGGATTAATGACAGACGGAACAGATGTAATTGAGACCATCGATAACGGCGGCGGAAGCGGAGTTTTTGAATCTCTCGTTTGTGTTCGATTTGCGGTGGGCCGCGGCCTGCGTCAAGGGCATCTTCTAATGAGTTGCCTTGCAGTTTACCCTATCGGGGACCGATATGATGGCAAGATTACTCTGATACCCCAAGGCATTAAATTAGGTGCGTATCAGGGGCCGGCTGCTGATTATAGTTATCCGAAGCGTTTTATCCATTGGCCAGCCACGAATGCCAAGAACTGAAGCGGGGACGTGATTGGTTAACGGAATGGGCGGCGGATTTGGTGGCTTGCTGGATTGCACTTTGTGCGGCGGTACAATGGTTGGTGTGGTGATGCTTGGGTGGCCGCGGCGGCGGCTGGCCAGGGGTCAGAAGCTTGGACGACGTTATGGTTGCACTGGACGAGCAACTTCACCACAAGGACACAACGGCACAAAGCAGACGGTGCCCAGGGGGAAAATCTGTTTTACCTGTGAAATCCGTGGACGCCTTTGTATCTTTGACTCTTCGTGTCATATTACAGGCGACTGTTTCTAAATTCGACTGATTAATTGGGAGACTTCCCCATGAAAAAAAGAGTGCGGATTGCATCCTTGGCAAGCTGGACTATGTTCTTGGTAATGTTGATATGGTTACCATGGGCGGCCTACTCATACTCACAGCCCTCAGGACTGACTACTGTGATTAATCAGCCAATCGGGGCGCACGCACCGCAGGCACCTTCCATAGTTCTGCGCTTTGCCGCCACCTTGCGGCGGATAATCCCAGTTTGGGTATGGCGGCTGGGTATATTATGGTACGAATTATTAGCTATTGCTGAATTATCGCTTTGGATCAACACGAACAGAGCCAATCTTGGGGTGATGCCACGAATTGGCTTCTGGCTAGCGATAATTAATCCCTTCTTTCCGTTGCTTCTTATCGTGCTGACTCTAGGCACATGAGGATAACATTTGTTTGACGGTACACATGCACCATACAAAGTCGACAAGTATAACGGAGTCGTACATAGGTAATGGAAACGGTGGCGGATTTGGTGGCTTGCTGGAATGCGCTTGGTACGGCGGTAAAATGGGTGGCATGGTGATACTTGGGTAGCCGCAGCGGCGACTGGCCGGGGATCAGAAGTTTGGACTACGTTATGGTTGCGGCGAATGAAAAAGCCGCAAATCCGGCGGCTTCGTATCCCGTCGCGGGTGTTCTCTGTATCGCTTGGTGATCTGTGGCTGATCGTCCCGCGGTTCACGCGGCCTGCTGGGGCTGGTAATGCAGTACCAGAAGTTGGTGTTCCGGGATGGCGAGTTGGGCGTAGGTGTGGCCTTGGTCGTCAGAGAATTCGACTTCAAACACACCGGGTGCCAATATCTCAACAACCGTGCCAACTTGGCCGCGCAGCAGGCCATTTCCTGGTAGATCGCTGGTGATGGCGACAATATCAAGCGTGTGGATTGTATGTTTCATAATTGTCTCCTGCGACGGGGCATGCCACCGCCTACATGACATAACAACTGCTTAATCGTAGCACATTCTGGCCGGTCAATACAATCCATGCGGAACGGATCATCGCAGTGCCAGTGGCTGTGGCCATCGGAAAATCCAACACATAGCGTTGGCCAAATTCATCGGCACCCGCGGGGCGCAAATC
>JAKAZF010000140.1:0-5419 GCA_021826605.1 Planctomycetota bacterium
CAGCAATCCCCCGCCTGCAATAACCCCCAATTCCGCAGCTCCACGGAATGCCGTCAGATTGGCAACCCAAAATGCCCCGGCTGCACCCAGGCAAGCGGTAATCACCGGCGGACCGGTATACCGAAATACCCGTACCCAAACCGCCAAAGGCCGCTGATAGCGACGAACCTCGCGCCGATACCGGATCACAATTTGGATCAAATAGTCCATACCGATGCCGATCAACGCGATAACAAACACTGTGGAAAGTAAATTCAGTTGGCCCACCGCCAGCGTGGCGTACCCAAAAGTCCAACCGATGGCCACCGCTAGCGACAAACTTGCCGCCATGGCCAACCACACCGATCTGAGCATCAATATCAAGCCTGCCAACACCGTCACCATGGCCACCACTTCAGCAATGTCGGTATCGTGGGTGGTAATCTTCATTTCCTCTGACGAGAGCACCGCCCGACCAGTCATGCCAACGGTAAACTGCGCAGCAAAAGGCCGCACCGCAGCTTTCATGGCCGCAGCAATATGCGTCAGTGGAGTGGATATGGCCTCCAGAGAATCGTAGGTAAAGTGCGGATAAACCCGGATCACCAGCAAGTAACGTGCTGAATTGTTGGCCTCGGGAAAATAATAATAACCCCACGCACTGGGGTCGGTTCGCGAGCCAGCGAGCAGGCGCGATAAGTTTGCCGCGACAGGGTGCCGCGTCGATGCTGCCGCAGCCGGTTGCAGGCTCGCCCGAAGGCTCTGGGCCATGGGCACCAGCAATTTCGCCGTGGCAGCATTCGGCGGCTGTTGCGCGGCCAACCGCAAAAACCGCTCCAGACGCGAGGATCCCAACAGCTGCTCCCCCAAGTTCGGCTTTTGGCCCCACAGTTGCCCCAGTGCCGCAAAGGCATCCGATTGAGCGGCCGCCTTTTTAACCAGCGGCCAGTCAGCAAACAAAAGTGCTTGGCGGCCCAGCTTCTTCAATGGCACGTGGCTGTCCACGGAATTCACGTATCGATGCAATCCGGCAACCCGCTGCGCCACCGCGTTGGCACATTTCATCCACTGCCGGGCCGGGGGTGGATGTTCCGGATTCCGTGCCTGCAGCGTGATGTATACCGCCTCGTTTTCCGGAAATTCCCTGATAAATTCCAGATAGTGATGAAAAAATGGAACCTTGGCCGAGAAGAGCTTGTTTTGATCCGTCGAGATCGTCAGACGCGTCCACGCAAGGGCAGTTCCAGCCATCAGCAAGATGGCCGCGATGACCAAGGTCAGGCGCGGATGGCGCACCACGCTCATCACCGCATCCCGGATAATCACTCGCTGAATTGGCCCCATATTCACCTGGGTAGCGGACGATGGGCCGCGATACCAAACCACCAACACGGCCGCGCTGCCGGGATACTTATTCCCGATTGTCCGCTATCCCCTTTCCTCGTCATGCCGTTACCGCATTTTTCGCCAGGCTAAATACCGTATTCCAAGCGGCACCGGGTACGCGCTGGGTATCCGCCAAGACATCTTCCATGGCGGTCAAAAACCAGTCCATATCGGCCCGGGTCGCCACCAGCGGCGGTAAGAATTTAATAACCTCGGTATGATACCCCGCTACTTGTGTGAGAATGCGATGCTTATTCAGCAGCGGAATGATGATCATCTGTCCGAACACGCCGAAATTCAATTTATGCAGTGTGTCCCACGCGAGCTTCAGCTTAAGGGATTCCTTCGGTCGGGCAAAATCAATGCCGAACATCAGGCCTTTGCCGCGAACCTCGGTAACAAACGGACAGGTTTTACCGATATCGGTCAGTCGAGAAATGGTGTATTGGCCCAGTTCTGCCGCATTTTCCACCAGTTTCTCCTCTTCAATCACGCGAATGCTGCCCAGCGCTGCCGCCATGGCCATATCGTTTTGCCCAAACGTGTTGGAATGGACCACGCAGCGCTCGAGCGAATTAAACACCGAATCCATAATGCGCGGGCGCGTAATCACTGCTCCGACCGGCACAAATCCACCCGAGAGCCCTTTGGCCGTGCAAATAATATCCGGCTCCACCCCGGGCCAGTGCTGGAAACAAAACCACTTGCCGGTGCGGCCCAGCCCTGATTGCACCTCATCGATCACCAGCAGTGTTCCGGCCCGGTTGCATAACCGCTGCGCTTCGGCCAGGTAACCATCATGCACCAATTCACAGGTTTTTCCCTGTATAGGTTCCAAAATAAAAGCGGCCACATCCTTTTTTGCCAGTGCCTGCTCCAGCGCGGCCAGATCATTAAAGGGAATGGCCTGGGTATCTGGAAGGAGCGAACCAAAACGCTGGCGAAAAAAATCCGCCCCATTGATCGCCAAGGCACCCGTGGTTAATCCATGAAACGCATGGTCGCAATAAACAAGACGGCTGCGACCGGTATTGGCCCGGGCGAATTTAATTGCGGTCTCCACCGTTTCCGCACCACTGTTGGTGAAAAATACCCGCGACAGCCCTTCCGGTGTATGGCGCACCAGCGCTTCAGCCGCCAGACCACTGAGCAGACTACATTCCATGCGCACCAGATTCGGACTCGCAGAGTCGAGCATATCCTTCAACATCGCCCGGATCTTGGGGTGATTTCGCCCCAGCATGAATACGCCCCACCCCGTCAGCAGATCCAGATACTTATTGCCCTGGGCATCCCACAAATAACAGCCTTCGCCGCGAATATAATTCTTGTCAAACCCGATGGTTTTGAGCATTTTCACAAACACCGGATTGATGTAATCCGTGTGCAGTTCATATTGCTCCCCCGAGCGCTGCTGAAGTAAATCGGTTATTTTTTCCGGCATGGTAATCATCCATCTTTCAGACACCGTGGCTATGTTTCCGCCGCCCGGCCATTATATAGGATTTTTTCACTTGTTGTTTCCTGCCCCCACCCAACGCCCGAGGACACAGATTTTGCCGCCAGATGTTATGCCCGCGGTCATCTCTAACGCAGAAACAATAATGATGCGAGCGTTAACAGCAGCACCACCAGGGTGACGAGTGTATAGAGCCAGTCATGATCGTAAAATGCAAAGAGTATCACCGACATGGCCACCCGCGTAATGGGAGTAAGCACCAGCAAAAATATACCCAGCTCAATGATTTCCACCCCGTGTCCGTGGATAACGCCATGCCAGATCACTGCCGGATTGGCTTGAAAGCGTGTTGATTCCATGGACTTGACCTTCGGCGGGTGCCGGACAAAGCTAAGTGCCAGACCCAGGATCATCACGGCCACGCTGACGGCCACGCCAATCCGCAACACCCAACCGGAAACATCTTGAATGATAAATTCGTTGGTGACCGCAGGTGAACCCTCGGGACGTTCGTCAAGGGGTTTAAGATTGCCTTCCATGTCATTCTCCATTTTTTCAGGGCGTGGCCGCCGACTATCAAAAATTGACACCCAAGCCACGCAACAGCATTTCCAGTCCGACAACACCCAAGGCCGCGGCAAATATCTTTTTCACATGGTTGTTGGACATGTGCTCCATCAGTTTGGTCCCCAACATGGCCCCCACCAACACCGCCGCCGCCACCGGTACCACCAGAAACGGCAGCACCACACCCCGCCGCAGATAAACTCCCGCCGCCGCCGCCGCCGTGACCCCAATCATAAAGTTGCTGGTGGCCGTGGAAACCTTGGCCGGCATACGCATAAAAATTTCCATTGCCAACACCTTGAGTACGCCCGCCCCAATCCCCAATATCCCCGCCATAATGCCAGCCAGCGCCATGACGCCCATTGCCGGCGGAACATGGGCACAGTTGTACAGCACCTCGCGCTTGAGCAGCTTATCAAAATAGGAACCATTTAATTTCAGCCCATTGGCCATGCGATCATTTCGGATGTTCGTGGGCAGTTCCTCGCCGATGTTCGCCAGCACTGGTATTAAGGACACCAGCAACATCAGTCCAAAAGTGATCGAGAGGATCTGTGCGTTGAGCATGGGGGCCAACACGGCGGCACCCACCACGGCACCACTGGCCGTGGAAAGCTCCAGGAACATGGCAATACGCACGTTGGTAACATGGTCTTTCACATACACCGATCCAGCGGCACTGGATACCGCAATAACGGATACGATACTTGCACCGATAGCATCGATAATGGGCATCCCAAGAAAAATGGTCAGCACCGGCACAATCACAATGCCGCCACCCAAGCCGCTGATCGCTCCCACCACCCCGCCCAACAACGAGGCGCCAGCTACTTCTAAAAGCCACCATACCGCATGCATGTCCATGATCATTAACCTCTGTAACCCGGGTGCGACGCCCGGTTCATTCCAACAGGCCGCCGCCATTGCATTACCGCCAATACGCACCCTGTGCGTGCATGGCCCGCTGGCCAAGATGCAGACTTTAGGGCATCATGGCTGCGGGTTCAACTGTTCGCGGATAAGGTTCCAGCGACGAATTGGATAGCGATAGGTATTTTGACTACAATCATGGCGTGGTGAATGAATGACTATGAACAAACCGGCAGACTCAACGCAATCGACAGCGACGACCGACGACACTAATCATGTTGGTGCGGAGGTGTTTGCAAAGCAGGACGGTTCACTGGAACCGGCCATGTTTTCCACTGCAGCATGGCTGCGCTTTTTACTGGTGGCGATCGGAGGCCTGATCGCGGACCTCTGGTCCAAACACGCCGCGTTTGCCTTTCTGGGTTACGGTCCTGGATCTAAAGTAGAAGTACTGATTCCGCATATTCTCACCCTGGAAACCACCCTCAACAACGGCGCGGTTTTCGGCATTGGGCAGGGATTGGCGATCTTGTTTATTCTAATCAGTTTGGTGGCCATGGCCTTTGTGGTCTATGTGTTCATGAGTTCATGGCGGAGGCAATGGATCATTCACGTAGCCCTAGGGCTGATTCTAGCCGGTGCCATGGGCAATTTGTATGATCGTCTCTTCAACCACGGCCGCGTTCGAGATTTTATCCTGCTCACCCATTGGCCTTTTGATTTTAATCTTGCCGATACCATGCTCTGCATCGGCGTGCCGCTGCTGATTATCAACTGGCTGTTTCAACTGGGTAGCAATAGATAGGGGCCGCATCCCTTTTAAGGATACGGCCCCGGTACCATCATCAATTTTCTGCGGCATTTCCGACTATTTAATGAACAACATCTCCCTGTAGGTCGGGAGCGGCCATTCATCATCGGAAATAAGGGTTTCCAGTTTATCGCCAGCGGCACGTACGGCGTTCATCGCCGGAATTACCGTGCCCTTGCAGTATTTGGCATGAGCCATCGCATCGCCACTGCCATGATGCTCCAGCGCATGGGCCAAAGCGGCAGTGGCCTTTTGCAGAGAACTGACCGTGCCAGAAATTTCCGTCAGCAGTGCTTCCTGATCCGCCAGCGCCGCTTTGGTAACGCCAGCTTCCTTAGCAGCGGTAA
>JAKAZF010000140.1:5429-7004 GCA_021826605.1 Planctomycetota bacterium
TCGATGCCGCAACCTCCTGCTGGTACTTGAACCCGGCTGGAATAACCATGGTGCGGGCCATCGTCGCGGTCATCTGGGCTTCAATGGTCACGGTCTTATTGTAGTTTTCCAGGTAAATTTCGTACCGGCTCTGGATTTCCTTTTCGTTGAGCACCTTGTATTTGGCGAACAGTGCAATGGATTCCTTCGTGATAAGTGCGGGCATGGCATCCACCGTGGTTTTGAAATTTGGCAGGCCGCGTTTCTCGGCTTCCTTATGCCATTCGGCGGTATAGTTGTCGCCGTTAAAAATCACCTTTTTGTTTTCCTTGATGATCTCTGCCAGCAGCTTCTGCACCGATTTATTAAACTCTTTGCCGGCGGATTTATCCGCCTCCAGCCTGGTGGCAACGTAATCCAGGGATTCGGCGACGATGGTGTTGAGCACGGTGTTGGGTCCGGCAATGGATTGATTGGCGGAAACCGCGCGGAATTCAAACTTATTGCCCGTAAAGGCAAATGGGGAGGTGCGGTTGCGATCGCCGGCTTCGCGTGGAATCTTCGGCAACACCGTTACCCCGACCTCCATATGTCCGCCCTGCTTGCTGGACTTGGCACCACCGCTTTCGATCTGATCCATGATATCCTGCAATTGGTCGCCAAGATAAATGGAAATGATCGCCGGAGGAGCTTCGTTGGCACCGAGCCGATGATCATTGCCGGCGGAGGCAATGGCCACCCGTAACAATGCCGCATATTTGTTGACCGCCCGGATGACCGCCGCACAGAAGACCAGAAACTGAGCATTGGCGTGTGGGGTATCCCCGGGATTAAGCAAATTTTCGCCGGTATCGGTCGACATTGACCAATTGTTGTGCTTGCCTGAACCGTTCACGCCCGCAAACGGCTTTTCATGCAGCAGGCAAGCCAAGCCATATTTGTCTGCGGTTTTAGTCAGGGTGGCCATGGTTAACATCTGATGGTCATGGGCCAAGTTGCTGTTCTCAAAAATCGGAGCGATTTCATACTGGGAAGGCGCCACTTCGTTGTGGCGGGTTTTCACCGGCACCGCGAGCTTGTAGAGTTCCTGTTCCACTTCCAGCATGCAGGCCAGAACCCGCTCTGGAATGGCCGCGAAATACTGATCTTCCATTTCCTGCCCTTTGGGCGGTTTGGCACCAAAAAGCGTGCGGCCGCAGTTGATCAGATCAGGCCTGGCCCAGTAAAAATTTTTGTCAATCAGGAAGTACTCCTGTTCCGGGCCGACAGTGGTGAATACTTTGCTGGCGGTGGTATCTCCAAAAAGTCGCAGAACACGAATGGCCTGATGGGATAAGGCCTCCATCGATCGCAGCAGCGGGACCTTTTTATCCAGGGCCTCGCCGGTCCACGAGAAAAACGCCGTCGGAATAACCAGTGTGGTACCGTTGGGGTTTTCAGCAATGTAAGCCGGCGAGGTTGGATCCCAAGCGGTGTAACCGCGGGCTTCAAACGTGGCGCGCAAACCACCGGATGGAAACGACGACGCATCCGGCTCACCCTTGACCAGTTCCTTGCCGGAAAATTCCAAAACCGCCCCGCCGCTCTCCGTCGGTG
>JAKAZF010000141.1 GCA_021826605.1 Planctomycetota bacterium
CATATTTTGGGCGTACCACCAGTCTACCTCGGGGTGCGTCCAGACCCGCCGCCGCAACCAGTCAAAGCAAAGAAATCCGCGTGCTCTGAACTGAATTGCCCAGAACTCGGGCCACTGTTCGTTAATGTGGTTGGTGCCATATTGGTACGGGATTGCCGCTGAAAAGAGAATGACATCACTCAAGCTACTGAGGTCGTCAACGAACGACTCCGCCCGGCCAAACGTGAGATGCTCCGCCACCTCCATGCAAATAGCCAAGTCGAACTGGGACAGGCCCGCCTTCGCAATAATTGACGCAACACGATTGGCCTCAAGATCCCCTTCAGCGAACCGCTCCGGCGGAATGAGGAGCCTGGTTCGGTCGACATAACCGCCGTCAATCCCCAAGGTCGTCGACGCCCCAAGCTCTGAGGCCGCTCGCAACCACGCACCCTCGCCACAGCCGACATCGATAACCGCTCTTGGTTGCACTATTTCAAAAAGCATTGCCAAGGTCACGCGGGCAGAGGACAGGCTCCTGCGGGTGTGACCGTCAAAGAATTCGGCATCGTAGGGACGACTCGCTTCCATTCACAATTCCTGCCTGTCTGGGTCCTCACTAACCTCCCGCCGACCATGTTACGCAACATCCGGCGCGAGGTCGCTTCCGGCCGTCACTTGTTCCACTGGTTCCTCGGCAGCGCTGATCAACTGCGTATCATACAGCCGCCGATACGGCGGGCATTTTATATAGAGTTCCTGGTGCGTGCCACAGCCGACGATTCGTCCGGCGTCCAGGCATACAACCATATCCGCCGACATGACGGTGCTGAAGCGGTGCGCGATAACAAACGTCGTGCGATTGCGCATGAAATCTTCCAGTGCCAGGGCAATTTTCGCTTCGCTGTCTGAATCCACCTGACTCATGGCTTCATCAAGTATCAGAATGGCCGGATCACGTAATATGGCCCGCGCCAGGGCAATGCGCTGCCGTTGCCCGCCGGAAAGCCGCGCGCCCCCCTGCCCCACCTGCGTCTGATATCCCTGGGGCAAGTCACGGACGAATTCATCCACGTAGCTGCGGCGGGCCGCTTCCATGATCTGATCGCCGCCGGCTTGCCGCATTCCATAGGCAATGTTGTTGTACAGCGTATCGGAAAACAGCACGGTTTCCTGCGTTACCAGGCCAATCTGCCGCCGCAGAGAATTGACCGATACCGTCGCCGCATCCACGCCATCAATGAGGATCCGCCCTTCGGTGGGAATATACAGCCGCGGCAACAGCGAAAGCAGCGTGGTTTTACCCGATCCGTTGCTTCCAACAACGGCCACCATTTGTCCGCGCTGAATGTTCAGATCAATATTCTGTAGAACCCACTCATCATGGCCCGGATACTTAAACGACACATTCTCGAATTGCACGCTTTGGCTGTGCCGGGGCAGCTTCGGCAAACTCGGAGACAAATTGGGTTCAGGCGCAAGATCAATAACTTCAAAACAGCGCGCAGCCGCGGAATTGGCGATTTGCACCTGACTGTTAATGTCATTGAGCTTGCGCAGTGGTTCAAAAATAGCAATCAGGCAAGCCAGCATCAGGAAAAACTCGTCGCGGCCAATGACATGATGAAACGTCAATTCCGCCGCCCACATCAGCGGAACGCTTACCAGTATGATGGACATGGTTTCAAACAGCGGCCGCGAGAGAGCCATGTAATGCTGCAGATGGCGAATGGCTTTGAACAAATCCCGATTGGCCTTGGCAAAGCGCCGCCGTTCATAACCGGCTCCGGAATACGCCTTGATAACCCGCATGGAAGCCAACGCCTCGCTGCTGATCCCCACCACCTCTGACCAGCCCTGCAACTGCATGCCGCCCATATTCATCATTTTCTTGCCATATTTGCGAATCACCACCCCCATCGCCGGCAATATCAGCAGCATGGCCAGAAACATTTGCCAATCCACCATCACCGCAAGAATGGCCACGCCCAACGATTTTGTCGGCTCAAGAATCGCTTTTCCCAAAACCGTTCCCAGGCCGCCGGCCACAAAGGTGGTATCCACATTCACCCGGCTGACCAGATCATGGGTCCCCTTGTTTGAGGTGTAAGACAGCGGCAAATCCAGAATGCGATTGAAAAGTTTGCGACGCAGATCAACAATCATTTTGTTGGCCACCACGCCGCTGATAAACGTCTGCAGATACCGGAATGTACTGCCGACAATACACAAACCGATAAATACCATCACCACCCAGAACAGGCTCCATATTCGGCTATGCGGCATAAGTTCGATCGCGGATGCCCATAGCCGAGTACCGAAGGTCAACGGGGGCAGCGTGACCGTGAGGGTTCGCGGACCAGAGCCATCATTGGCGGTTACATCTAATTTTGCGGTACTGCCGGGCCTGGCATTCGCCAGCAGCGACATCATTTTCAACCAGGAATCCGCAGCGCCCAGCGTTTTCCCGGCTGGTGATACGATCTGAACGTTGCGAATCTGATCGCCAATTTGAATATTGTGCAGAGCTGACTGCGATTTGGTTCCCACACCAAGAACCGTAATGGCCAATTTACCGCTGCGGGCACTGGCATTTAATCCCATGGCCTGAATGTGCAGGCGTTGTTGCGTAACGGTCTGATCCCGCCAGCCATGCACCCCTTCCGCTCCCATAAATATCTTCATAACCGGATAAAGCGTCGCCACGCCCGACGCGTAGGACAAACTCACACCGATAGCACATAAAAAGGAAAATACAATCTGCCATCGGTAGGGCCACGCCCCCCGCATCAATCGCCAAAATGGTTTCATTAACGTTTCCCGAATACCAGCTAACCAAACAGCGATTATAGCAACTCTTTGCCTCTTAAGTAAGAAATCCGACGCCGCCCGAAAGCGGGTGCGGTTATATCGAATCGCGGGTGAATCCCGCCGCAGAGCCATTTACATTTATGTGTGTCGCATCATGCAAAATAGGCAATCAAACGGCCAATTGTGACATATTGCGGGCAAGCAGGCGGAACGCCTGCGTTACGAAATCGGTTCACACGGCTTACGGCAAGAATGCATGGGCACATGGGGGCGGAAATAGGTGAAATATCGGGGATATTGCAGCTTGAAATGCTGCACGCTTAATCATCCCCCGTCATGTTTCAAACGGCCAATCAGCCCCGCCCAATCTGCTGCTACCCTTGCAGGAATCAATACGGCCCCATACTGAACATGCTACCCCATACGGTAGCGGTCTTATCCGGCCTGATTCGCAAAGGCGAGGCATTTTCGCCGGTGCGCGGATTACCGGATATAATGTATCTGTATTGCGGATCAGGAAAAGGATGGATCACATGCGGACCGCACAATCAAAACGAATTTTTCTGGCGATGGCAGTATGCTTCGGAACGTTGAGTATCGCAGGATGCAACGGCTATTGGGCTGGTGCCTATTGGCGCGGCGGGGCCATAGCGGTTCAGCAACCGGGCCCGTATGCGTATGAATATTATTTTGACCCGGTCTTTCAGGCTTATTATTGCTATTACCCCAGTTATGGCTGGCGGTATTGCCCCTCACCGCCACCGCCGAACGCGGTATTCTGGCGCGGCCCGGTGCCGCAATATTTGCCGCCACCGGGTCCCGTTGTGGGATTTAATTATTATTTTGATCCCGCTCGCCGCGTTTACTACTATCAGGATCGCGACAACCGCTGGCACTATTATCCCGGACGGCCCCCTCAGCAGGCGCGTTTCTGGCAGGGACCGCGTCCAAGAATGCTGCCCGAACCGCCACGCGGAGCGCCCGTGCATCGGCCACCCGGCCCCGATCGGGAACGCCGTGGACAAAACCGCCGTTAATTATTTTTCATGAGGGCGTCTGTGGCGGATTTCGCACCCATACTGGCCTGGATTGAGGCCCAGCAAACACGCATGGAATCGTTGGTTATGCAATGGGCGGGCATCAATTCCGGCAGCTACAATATCGCCGGTCTTAGCCACATGGCCGATGTGCTTACCGATGCCTTCGCCGTTTTGCGGCATCCGGTCCGGCGCATGGCGTTACCACCGCAGATCGTTATTGAATCCAATGGGGAGTTTGCCGCACGTCCGCTGGGGCCGGCATTATTCATTCAAGGGCATCCGCAGCGGGCCAATCGCGTATTGATGGGGATTCATTTTGATACCGTGTACGGTGCCGAGAGCACATTTCAACAAGTGCGGCGATGCGGCCAGGAAATGTGCGGCCCGGGCGTGGCTGATGCCAAGGGGGGCATCGCGATTCTGTTAATTGCCCTGCAGGCGCTGGAGGAATCGGAATTTGCGGGACATCTGGGTTGGGATGTGGTGCTGAATCCGGATGAGGAAATTGGTTCGCCCGGTTCTGCGCCACTTTATCAGGCCGCAGCGCAGGGTAAGACGCTGGGTCTGCTTTTTGAACCGGCGTTGCCGGATGGGAGCCTCGCGGCAGCGCGGAAGGGATCGGGAAATTTCGTATGGGTTGTCAAAGGTAAAGCGGCACACGCCGGCCGGGATTTCCACTCCGGGCGCAGCAGCACCGTTGCGTTGGCGAAAATCGTGTTGGCGCTGGACCATCTCAACAATCGGTGGCCCGGAGCCACCATCAACATCGGACGTATGGAGGGAGGCAGCGCATTAAACATTGTGCCAGATCTGGCCATTGCCCGGGTGAATATCCGTTGTCAGTTGCCTGAACACCAGCAGGAAATTCATCAGGCCCTGCGTGCGATCGCGGAAGAAGCCAATAAGAAAGAAGGCTTTGATGTGCAACTGCACGGGGAGTTTCATGCCCCGCCGCGAATATTTGATCCTGCCCATGCGCAGTGGTTCAATCGTCTGGCGCAATGCGGAGCGGAACTGGCAATACCCGTTTCCTGGCAGGACAGCGGAGGAACCTGCGATGGCAACCGCCTGTCGGCAGGCGGTTTGCCAACCATCGATACGCTTGGCCCCGTAGGGCAGGGCATACACAGTTTCGCCGAACGCATTGACACAACTTCCCTTGCCGAACGGGCGAAACTCACAGCATTGATGCTGCTGAAAGTCGCACGGGGAGATTTTTGAGTTTACCGGAAGCGATTTTCCGACGGACACGAAAATAATCCGGCGGCTGAAAAGATTTAAAAGTGGCGTGGCGTTCGCCAAATCAGAAAAAATTGTGTAATATTCCGCACGGGCAGGAGTGATACGATGACGTAAAAAGGACTTCCCATGGCAGAATCAATTCAACTTTCCCTGAACGGAAAAACCTATCAGTACCCGGTGGTCACCGGAACCGAAAATGAACGCGGAATCGATATTACGCGCCTGCGATCAGATACGGGACTTATCACGCTGGATCCCGGCTACGGCAACACCGGCTCGTGCCAAAGTGCCATAACCTATATTGACGGAGACAAGGGAATTCTGCGCTATCGCGGCATTCCCATTGAGGAATTCGCCAATCATCCGAATTTTATTGAAGTTGCGTGGCTGCTGATTTTCGGCCGCCTGCCAAATGAATCGGAATTAGCGCGTTTTCGGGGCCGGCTTACCTCCAATGCCCACCTGCATGAAGCCATGAAGCACACGTTTGAAGGCTTCCCCATTACCGCACCACCCATGGCGATTACCTCGGCGATGATTAACACACTGGGATGTTTTCATCCCGAACTTTATTCCCTGGATGATGAGGTATTACTGGAAGAAGCGGCCGCGCGGCTGATCAGCAAAATCAGAACCATCGCGGCGTTTACCTATCGGCGTGTCAACGGGCTTCCCTACATTTATGCCGATCCCAAGTTGCGCTATTGCGCCAATTTTCTGCACATGATGTTTTCCATGCCCTATGAACAACACATGGTGGATCAGGAAATTGAAGATGCCCTGAACTTAATATTCATTCTCCATGCGGATCATGAGCAAAACTGCTCCACAAGCACCGTGCGCATGGTGGGCAGCAGCAAAGCCAATTTGTTTGCCAGTTGCGCCGCCGGTGTGTGCGCCCTGTGGGGACCGCTGCATGGCGGTGCCAATGTGGAAGTGCTGGACATGCTGGAAAAAATTCACCTCGGCGGCATGACCGCGGAAAAATATATTGAACTGTCCAAGAAGAAAGACAACAACATCCGTCTGATGGGCTTTGGCCATCGGGTTTATAAAAATTATGATCCGCGTGCCAAAATGCTGCAGAGCGTATGCGAACGCGTGCTGAAAAAACTGGATGTCAAAGATCCGCTACTGGACATTGCCCGGAAACTCGAAGAACTGGCACTGAAGGATGAATATTTTGTCGCCCGGAAATTGTACCCCAATGTCGATTTTTACAGCGGCATAATTATGCGGGCCATGGGCATTCCCACGGATATGTTCACGGTGCTTTTTGCCATTGGGCGCTTGCCGGGCTGGATCGCCCATTGGAAGGAACAACACGACGATCCGGCATCTAAAATCGCCCGACCGCGTCAGATTTACACCGGGCCGGTGAATCGTCATTATGTGCACCTCGGTCAGCGCTGAAAAAAGCTGACTGGGGTAATATTTTCATAAGCGTGTATCGCGTATGACGAGCATGGAATTACCCATCAGCCACCGCATGATCGCGCCAGCGCGTTCACCTTTGCGCCTGGCGGTGGACCGCTTTCTGGCCAATCGCCTGGCGGTTTTGGGGCTTGTCGGCCTGAGTTTTTTTGTCATTGCCTGTTACGGTTCGCTGCCGTGGACGCTGCACACATTTAACCAGCAGAATCTCAGCGAAGCGCTTCACGGGCCATCATGGCGGCATTGGATGGGCACCGATACGCTCGGGCGCGATCTGCTTTCGCGTTTTTTACTTGGCGGGGCGATTTCGCTGTTGATTGGCGTGTTCTCGGCCATTGTTGCCGTGAGCATTGGATTAACCGTCGGCATGGTTTCCGGGTATGTGGGAGGCCGGGTTGATGCCCTGCTGATGCGCGGCGTGGATGTGCTGTATGGTTTGCCTTACATTCTGCTGGTGATTCTGCTGCGGGTGGCGCTGGTGGGAAGGATTTCACATT
>JAKAZF010000142.1 GCA_021826605.1 Planctomycetota bacterium
TGCCTGAAAAAATTCATCGCTGTTTGATCTGGGCCGCAAAACGAGCATGGGCACGAAATTCCCCCGGCGTCTGGCCGGTGCGATATTTGAACCAGGCTGTGAGTTGCGACGCGCCGGCAAGTCCAACCTGCCGGGCTATCTGGTCAACGGAATCAGTGGTATCCACCAGCAGTTGCCGAACACGTTCTAAACGGATGTTGATGATTTGATCCTTAGGTGAGAAATGCAATGTTTCCTGGAATTGCCGATCCAATGTACTGCGTGAAACGGTGAGTTTTTTGCCGGCAAGATGATCCAGAACATCTTCGACATTTATGCCGGTGCAAGCCTTTTCGCGGATGAAAGCCAGGGCCGCCGCCACATGGGGATATTCCGCCGCGGCATCGGTGCTGCGCCGACTCACGACTTCGATTGGCGGGATAAGTATTTCATGCTGCGCGGATCGGGTTCCTTCCATCATGCCGGAAAGCAGCTCCGCCGCCTGATAGCCGATGCGTTCCGTCGGCAGCATAATGCTGCTCATGGGCGGATCAGCAAGGTCACAGAGCACTTCATCATTATCCACGCCGATGACCGCGATTTGTTCTGGTACCCGCAGGCCATGAACATGGCAGATATCCAATAGCAGCCGTCCGCAAACGTCGTTGCAGGCCATAATGCCAATGGGCAGACGCAAATGCGTAAGCCAGCGGCCCATGTTCCGGTCATTACCCGCGGCCGTGAATTCATTGGCTATGGTACCTGCGGCGCGGCCCGGGGCGGCGGGACTCTCATAAATATCAGGCGCGGGGAAGCCGGCTGCGCGAATCGCATCACAAAAATAATTCCGGCGGCTTTGTGAATAATCCATTCCGGCGAAGCCGCAAAAAGCAAAATTGTCGCTCCCCCGGGCGATGAGGTGTTTGGCGGCCAATTCGGCCACCGCCCGGTTGTCGGTAATGATGCGAGGAACCTGCGGAATATCCCACCGGCCACGCAAATCGACCACTGGAATCTTAAGCTTTAAGAGTTGGTTTCGTTGTTGTTTGGTATCAATCCGGGCAATCACTCCATCGCATTTCAGCCGCGCGAAATCCGATGGGATCGCATCGCCAAGCATGCGCTCATGGTAAACAACCGACCAGTTATGCTGCAAACGCACAAATCTGGCAATACCGCGCAGCAGTCCACGGCCGTACGCACGCGATGATTCAATTAACAGGCCAACAGTGCGCATGGATGAATTATTGCCTCTTCCAAATGGTCTTCATAAACACCAACCGCCCGGCAACCGTATCCATGATAGCTCATTGTGTCCGCTTCGGGGACTACGGGCTGATAAATCAGAGCGATTTTGTTTCCATTCTCCATCAGTGCATCGACGGATGAACTTTACGCGTGAACGTCAGCGACAATACGAACATCAGTATCGCGCTGAGCGTTAAAATACCGAAAACCACATTAATTCCATATTGATGCAACACCCAGCCCAGCGGCAGAAGCCCTGCTGCTCCAAGGGCATTTGACAGCCCCAACGCAATGCCCGACCCCAACGCCCTGTTTTCTGGAAACATATCCTGTCCGATCAGCAGCGTCGGCGAAAAGGTGCTGAACATCGCTATGCCTAAAATCCCGGCCACAAGCCATAGCCATGGCCCCCGCGCCATGACCACCACCGGCAACAACAGTAACATGACGATACTGCTGCCAATCAGCACAGGCCGCCGGCCAAAGCGATCCGAAACCGTTCCGCCGGTGGCCTGCCCGATCACACCGGTAATCAATAACGTGCTGATAATCGAAGCGCCGGATACCAGCGCCCCGCCGCGCAGCTTCCACATCAACGGAATAAAAACGATCGTTCCGAAAACCGCCAGTCCCCGAAACGCTGAAAAACTCACCAGCACAATAAATGGCTTACGATGCGCCCGCCAGTGCAGTTTCGGCGCGCTTTGGCTTCGGGCGGGCAAACTGGGAATCAATTTGATCATAAATGGCAGCGTGATCAGCATGGGCAATGCGATCACCCACAGATTGTGCAAACCCAAATACACGACTATCACGCTGGTTAATAGCGGCCACGCCCCGCGCCCAAGTTCACCGCCGATTAAAAACAGCGACAACCCCGCGCCATGCCGACGTTCGGTTAAACTCCGCACCGCCGCCAGTGCCTGGGGATGAAAAACGGTGCTGCCCAATCCGGAAATCAGCAACAGCACCAGCAATACCCCCACATTGGGAGCAAGGCCCACCAGAGCGCCGGCAAGGCAGCAGGCAATCAGCCCGCCAATGACAAACATTTTCCCCCCGGTTTTATCCGCCAGAATTCCGGTCACAGGCTGTAACGCCTGCCCCATGTATGTTGCCGCCATGATAATACCCACCATGGCCAATGGCTGATGCAAGGCCGTCAGCACTGCGGGGAGAATGCCCGGCAGGTAAAACGCCGCCCCATCGTTAAGAAAATGCGTCCACGTCAGGCAAACCAGACTCGCAGCCCGTGACCGGGCATTTGAGACATTCACATCTGGGGATAAATCCGTCTGGGAGGTTATGCTCATGCGGAGATTATAGCCCACTTTTCGTCACTCGGCACATGTACATCCGGTCACAAGAACCCGAACCGTCCAAATGCGTCCATGATGAGTGGAGACGCAATTATCGGCCCCTGCGCGAACCGGATAGCAGGCAGAATGACAGCCTTTTCACAGCGCATTTTTGAGTTCTGCCCGTGCACCAGCCCTGTCAAACCGCGTAACGGCTATGGCCGTCTGGAGACCGGGCCATCAGTGCGTCGATGGCCTGAACGGAAGGCGGGATGCCAAGCGGTTCAACAGCTGCGCCGCATCATCACCGCTTCCAGGCAGATGAAAGTTCGCGAACGGTCAGTGATCTGACATTCGCCTTTCCACCGATGGTGTAGCAGGCAAAGGAAGCGGGCTGCGAAGGAGGCAGGTAACATGAAGTCATTGACACAAGTCCATGCTGCGCAAAAATCTCAATGGATGTGCGATCCACAAGTACCCGCAGATGCACCGGTTCGTGCGGACGAACCGTTTTTGCAATTTGTCCGGTGGCACCCAGGCAGTGAATCTGGCCGGTGGCACCGTGAAATTCTATTTTTTGACCGCCTGTTTCCATTCCGACAACCTTTGCCGTTCCGGGCTGAATAACCGCTTCAATATCAAGCTGATGTGTGGCAATATTCGGAAATTTCCGAATATTGCCGGCAAGTTCCAGATTCCGCACGTGATGCACCTTGCTCCAAAGATGTTGTATCTCCCGCACGGGCTGCCGGCACACCCGAAGCCCCATGGGCGTGGAGCGAAGCGTCAATGCGCAGGGAAAACTCATCTGCTGATTAAACGGCATATGTGGATATTGTCCATTACGCATCCAGCCGATCTGGATGGTTCGGCCGTCAGAGGCGGGTATATTGTTGTAGACCTGAGCGGCATAAAAGTTGTTTCCCGTATCCATGGCAAACGGCCCGGATTCGACCGTAAAGTGCCGACCGTCAAACCGACCGATGAGATACTGGCTGTTGGCACCTGTGAATATCCAGCGGTCTTCACCATGTTGGCCCTGCCGCGGCAGCGGAAAGAAGTTTGGACATTCCTGGCTTTGCGGAAACCGCAGTTCCTGTAGTTTTCTCCACTGCTTTAAATCCGGCGAGTCAAAGAGTGCGAATCCGCGGGAGGCATTGAGAAACAGCGGCATAATCCACCGGCGCGATGCGGCATGCCAGATTATTTTGGGGTCACGATTTCCCGGTACGATCTGTTGCAGCACCGGATTATGCGCATACTTGATAAACGTCATACCGCCATCATTGCTGTACGCCAGACACTGCGTAAACGGCTGTCCCCGTGATATTTCTGATGTACCACCCGCGGCCGTATACATGGCCACGACCGGGGGCCTTTTGCCTTGCTTGAAACCGGTCGTATTGAACTCGTCCACGGCCGCCGAGCCGCTCCAGATCCCCCCGGCTTTATCCGGATTAATGGCTGTTGGCAGTTGCCGCCAATGAACAAGATCCCGGCTCACCGCATGTCCCCAGAATTTGTTTCCGGATGTTCCCCGCAGATTATGCGGCAGAAACTGGAAAAACATGTGATACATGCCATCAACATAAACCAGACCGTTAGGATCATTCATCCATCCGGTACGGGCGGTGAAATGAAACTGCGGCCGCAGCGACTGGTCATAGCCCGCCTGGGACACCCGGCTGATGCCGGCATCAGCGAACGGCGTTGAAATCAGTTCAGCCATACCGGCTGCGGCCAGAGCTTTTCCCGCTCCCCGCAGAAACGTGCGGCGGGACAGAGTTCTTCGGGAATGTGCCGTGCCAGGCACCCTTGAACGCCCACGCCGCTGGTTCATGTTCAGCTACTCCTTAACGCCATTATCACGCCATTCTAACAACTGTACCGGAAAATAAACGTACACATCTTCACGGCCTTTCGCCGGTCCGACGAAGGATCAGCGGAGTGTATCGTGTACTGGGAGAAACGCCAATGGCAGTGAAGAGAACATATTGCCCGTTCGCGGGCATTTCGGGCAAACAATATGGCAACTGGCGGGCAGTTACTCAAACACTGACTGGCCAGTCCAGTAAGCCAAGCATGGTTTAAGCATCATGAATCTCAGCCGGGAGCAAGACGTATCTGCCGAGGTTGTTAAAAAAAAGCGAGCCGACGAGCTCTCAACAACCCGATGTTTCAGGTCGGGAGATGAGCCGTGCCGGATTCCTTGAGTCTGGTGCGGGACGCCCCCGCGGAGCTATCGCAACCGGCCCAATGTTATTTGCGATGACAACATCTGGAACAGGTGGAAAGGATGGTATAAAACCCGTGAAAATGCATTCGTGCCGATCCGGACATTGTTATCTTATTCACAATGTTGCATCGATCCGGCACATGGATATAGTTAGACTTAATCACCTGCACTTCTCGCTGTTATCTTGGTTGGTAACAGCTTACAGGGTGGTTCCTTTTTTAAGGAGGTCTTCTATGGCCACCGTTGCATGCCTTCTGGCGGGCAAGTCCAGTCACGTTTACTCCATTGGTCTCGACGCCACAGTTCTGGAAGCCACACAAAAAATGAATCGTCATCGCATCGGTTCATTGATGGTCACGGACGGCGATCGGATGGTGGGTATTCTCAGCGAACGCGATATTCTCACTCGGGTGGTGGCGGAGGAGAAAAATCCCCGTCAGGTGAAAGTTGCCGATGCCATGACTTCCGATGTGGTGGTTGTATCACCGGATACCTCCATTGAAGACGCCAGCAGCATCATGCAGACACGCCGCGTGCGCCATCTGCCGGTCTGCGATAGCGATGGCCATCTGCTGGGATTGATTTCCATTGGGGATCTCAACGCCCGGCATGCCAGCGACCAGGAGGTGACCATCCTGCACCTGCATGAATATCTGTACGGCCGCGTGTGAGCAAAAATATTCCGGATGGTTTTTTCTTACATCCCGGCAAAAGTCATGATAAGATGTTCGCCATGGCGAATACACGTGAAAGACCTGTTACCAAACGCGGAAGGGACACACCCTGCGTGCGTCAGTTATCGGTTTTTGTTGAAAATCGCGTCGGGGCTTTGGCCTCGCTGATGGGCATTTTTGAACATTCGGAAGTGCGCACATTGGCTTTGACGGTCATGCAGGGGGTGGATTGCGCCATCGTTCGGTTCGTATTCAGCGACGCGGATATGGCCGCCGATGTTCTCCGGCAGAATGATTACCGCTTTTCCATCTGTGAACTTGTCGCGGTTGAAATGCCCTCCAATGCGTCCGGTGAAGGACTGGCCCGCATCGGAAAGGCCCTGCTGAGCGCGGAAGTGGATATTCATTATGTTTATGGCCTGATCACTGATCCACATCGGTTCGCGGCTGTGGTCATCCATGTTGATAATCCGGCACTCGCCAGCATGGTGCTCTCGGAAGAGCATTTTGTGCTGCTGGACGAGAATGATTTACGATAGCGGCACGCGGCCGCGCTGTGATGGAGTGACAAACCTTGCACGCGATTTTTTTCCTTTTCTATCTGGCCTGTTTTGTTTTCTGGCTCTGGATGCTTATTGACGTGCTGACCAGCGGCAACAGTACAGGCACAAAAATCCTGTGGGTCATCATTATGCTTTTTCTGCCGCTGCTGGGATCGATCCTCTATTTTTTTCTGGCGCGGAAAAAGGCGACCTGAAGCCCGGTGCCCGTGATAAAGGCCCCCAACGCATCGGGTGCGATTTTTTTCAGATAGTGTATTGACTTTCATCTATATAGCACTCTATAGTATCTGCATGGCCGGTCATTGGGCGGGCCAATTTATTATGGAGCCGGCAGATGTTGCAACAATCCCGACAACTTGGAAATTCGACCGTCCGGGTTTCACCTGTAATCTTCGGTGCATGGGCTATTGGAGGCTGGATGTGGGGCGGGGCAGACGAACAGACTTCCATTGATGCCATTAAAGCCTCAATTGACTCCGGCATTAATACCATTGATACAGCAGCCATTTATGGCATGGGTTACAGTGAGCAACTCGTGGGAAAGGCGATAAAAGCCTATGCCCGGGAAAAAATCGTCATCGCCACCAAATGCGGCATGAGATGGGATGACCCCCGGCAGGAGGGCTGTGATCCCTGGCCGCAGAAAGATACCACCGGCCGCGATGTGATCATCCGTAAAAATGCCAAGCCCGCCAGCATCGCTTATGAATGCGAACAAAGCCTCAAGCGACTGGGAACGGATTACATTGATCTGTATCAGATTCACTGGCCCGATACGACAACTCCGGCGGATGAATCGTTTGCCGCCATGGAAAAGCTCCGCCAATCCGGCAAGGTCCGGGCCATCGGTGTGAGTAACTATGATGTTGCCTGGATGGAACTGGCCCGGTCAGCCGGGCAACTCGCAAGCCTGCAACCCCCGTACAGCCTGCTGACGCGTGACATCGAAAGTGACATCCTGCCCTATTGCCGCGCGCACAATATCGGTGTGATTGTTTATTC
>JAKAZF010000143.1 GCA_021826605.1 Planctomycetota bacterium
TCCCGGTACTCATCAACAACACCGTACAGACCTCCGCCGGCCGCATGATCTTCGGCCGAGTCGAGCCCACCGCCATGCCCGCAAGCCCACCATCCCTACCAGTCGCCGCAAAAGCGTAAGAAATTAGCTGAGAGCGGCGGTCAGAATTCGTACCCTTGATTGACCCAGTAATGCCAATCCTCTATCGCGTCCCTGGTGGCTTCGTCAGTGCTGGATATCGGCATTAGCTGCGCCAGCGGGACGGCCAAATAATCCTTGGTATCCCAGCGTGTCATGACAAAAATCTCACGTTCGCAATCATCCATGTCCGCCAGAGCTGCGATCTCAACTTCATCCCCTTTTTTGAGCGGCGACGTCGCACGATGGGCGCAGCAAGTTGTAATGACAGGAAACTCTATTACCTGCTCAAGATAATAATACCAACTCATCGCTACTTCTTCCGTGCCGTGGGCATCCACGACTATTTCGGTGTGAATACGATCTTCGCGCTCCAGAGATTTTGCTTTAGCCATGGCAGATACCTCGTTTAGTTATGTTTATTATACTGAGCCTTTCCCCGACGCGGAACATGGAGGTGTCCGAAGTCCCCACTTGACAACCTGGCCCATAAAGTTCTGGAAGCTGTCGGCATTGGTGAATTCCACCCCGGTGTCCAATGCATCAAAATGCTCTTTGCCGCAGTCAATTTTGGCCTTTTCGGTGCGTCTGATAGCGCCGGGGAACATACTACCCTTAGACTCCACCACACAATTTAACCGTCTCATTTTTATCTCTATAGCCAAGCCTTTACAGAGGCTCGCGTCGCTAGGTCAACGCTTCCAAGCCAGACATTTTGGTTTGTCCTCAGCGCAGAATGCTACGAAATTGGCGACCAGATGCTGCTCCACGATACCAAAGCAGATGCCCGCTGGTCGTCGAAAACATCCAAGATAGCGAAGATTATTTCAAGCCGGCATTCAAGGTTGCAATCAAATTGATTTTCACCGGGAGTTCCGGAATTCGATAGGCAATATCCGGGGCCCGGTCCGGCAACTCACCAAATTCCAAGCCTACACACTACGAATTCCAGCCCTCTTTGCCTGCCGTGATAAGCCCGCACAGAACGAAAAAAGGCCACATTCTCGGACATACGCAAGGGGTCCGTGCCTATAACTGGCCGCGAGGCGTCTGCCCGACGTATAATCATGATAAGGTGCCGCGGGCTTTTCGCCTTGCGGCCAGTCTTATTTGGCCGCGCCTTATGTTGTCATACCCACGACGTAAAGTGTATGATGGGATGCGCCTGTGAGTGCTTCGATTACCGGCCGATCAGCATGGGAATTGGGCTGAGCGGATCGGGGCTATTTTCAGGCCTGTATCTCTTTTTTGGAATGGAGGTAAGTCATGGGTACACTTTCCTTTGAATATCAGGCGACTTTTCGAAAGGCCTATCGCATTATTTCCCAACCCGTCTACGCTGGCTTCGAGTCGCCGGTTGTTTATCCTTTGCAAGCGGGGGCTTTTGAATATCCCCAGCCGGTTTCGACACCGCTCGGGCGTGGGATCCCGCCGGTTCTTCCGAAGAATGACTCCACGTTAGCCCTAGGGGTTCCTCGCGAAATCCAGGATGACCCGGTTGCCCCGGCGGAACCTGAGAAATCCTCCGGCGGCTAAGCTGGCGGCTACTACGATCATGGTCCTCAATCAATGTGTGGAGTAGTTCGTATTCTCGGTATGGCGGTGATCCCGCACCAATGGCCGCATCGCTTGTGGCCGGCGGATTCGCCGCCAAATCAGCGATGGGATTAAATTCTCTTTGATTCTCAAACTCCGCCTCGAAGTCGAGATAGAGATTCCACAGGTCGGACTCAATTTCAGGGACATCCCTAATTTGCAGCTTCAGGTCGTCCTTTGCCTCCTTACGATTGATGGGGTGCCCGTGAAAATACAATTTTGACGCCAAGTTCTCGACGATCTCCTTTATCTTGTGGTCATCGACCTTATCATTTTGTGTCCGCATGATTTTCGTGGCGATCATGCGCGACTGCTGAACAAACCGCTCGACGTTGCCAAGCGCAAGGGGATGGACCTTATTCGCAAGTATTTCAATCGCCTTAATTAACTCGTCCTCATGCGTGATCCCGCTGGATTTTATGAAGCTGACGTAGGCCCTGACATCCTCAACGCTGATTCCAAGGCGTTGGCCGGAGCCTTGCTCGATTGGATTGAAGGGGTTCCCCACGGTCGGGTCAATTGGCCCTAGTTCGGCAAACCTGTGCATTACAATTTCATCAGCGCCTAAAGCCAAAAGCGTCCCGGCGCTGTATGCGCGGTAGGGCACAAGCACGCCCAGTGAATCGGCGAATTCGCGAAACACCGAAACTAAACGCCAAGGTACCGTTCCGCTACCACCGTTCGTGCAAAGGTAAATATCTAACCTCGGTACCCGCCTTTCGCCAAGCGGTAGCAGATAGTCGAACATCACTCTCACCGCGTCGTCAGACATCGCTGAGGGGACATTTGGACGCAGACTTGTCAGATAGCAAATAACCTTGGACTTCCGCGCATCTTCAATATTTCGGATTAGATTTGAACGTTCTTGCCGGGGCATTATTTTCCTCCAAAAGCTCTATTAGTCCGGCGTGCGCTTCGCTGCATTTTGAATTCTCGCTGTGGAGCGTAGCACTGAATCCATTAACCAAAAGTGGATGTTATCCGGAGGGTGCGACCTCATCAAGTTTGTATGGTAGGGAATCACGCGGCCTAGGCGGCCGGGATTCGTGTGAGATGTTCGGAAGATCGGAGCCGTCGCAGGGGAAGCTTTTGAAGGGGTGCAATGTATTCCTGAATGTCCTGCCAGGGGCCGCCCAACTGGTCTTCCGCCCAACTGTAGTCGCGCTGGAATTTGGGTACGGAGTATGTCGTCCCGTTACCAAAGAGCTGCATCCAAGTTTGGTTGGAGATATTGAGGGTTATCCCGGGCAGAGTGATCTCCTTGCCCCCTAGTTTAATCGCATCGCCCCGACATTTGAACTATCCCATAGCGTGCGGCTTTGACTTAGGCGGTTGCCAGGATTCATGGCTATTTCTGCACCCGAGCACGTGAAGCGGGCGTTCAGGCGTCCTGATTGTCTTCTTTATCGACGGGTTCTGCGGGGGTAAAGGTGGCGGCTTTGCTGGGGCGGACTTGCAAATTCTGCACGTGGTCCATGAAAAATTCTATTTTGGGCTTGATGGTTAAACCTGCCATGGCTTTTTCCAGTTGCTTTTGCGCCCAGCGCAAATAGGTGCGACGGGATAAATGGGAAATCAGCACCAGTTCGTTTTCCAGCTTGGGCAGTACTTCAACGAATTCATTGACGTGCATGTGCTGGCCCACAGCCGCCCGCTTGCGGTGGCCATGTTCAAAAAACGTGCATTCGGTGATCAGAATCCGGGCGTCGCGCACGCCATCCTGCAACAGGGTTTCACCCATGCTGGTGTCGCCGGTATAGGCGATCAGGGGAACGTCCAGAGTGTACGTAATTTTTTCTCCACGGGCTTTCATATCGCGCAACACGTGCCCGGGCAAATTCTGCTCGGCCAATTCCGGTTTAAGTTTTTCCCGCCGATCCAGCAGTAAAAAACCCGTCGATGGCACCGTATGCCGCGTGGCAAATGTTCGAACAATCAATCCCTTGCGCAGATCGAATTCCTCTCCGATATTTAGACCGATCACCCGATGTGCAATGGCCTTTCCTTCCAGGGCAGTCCAGGATTTTATAACTCCGGAAACCGCATCGGCGATGGCGGCGTGACAGATCACGGTGCCGGGCGTCATGCCCTGAAAAAATCTTTGAGAAAGGTAATAAGCCAATCCTGCGCTATGGTCCATGTGGCCGTGCGTCAGCAGGCAGAAATCACTGGTAAGGACCGGCCGCGGACATTTGCCGATATCAAATACCACATTGAGCTCAGGAGCTTGAATCACCGATTCTTCCCCCGCCACGCTGTAGCCCAGCAGATGGCAATAGGGCGTTTTCACCACCGCCAGGGGCGGCAGCAGTGGGGTTTCGTGCTCCAGCGCGTTACCCGTTAAGTTACGTGGGGCTGGCTCATTGGAAGGTTCAGGCGAGGCTTGATCAGGTGCTTTCATCATTTCGAGAATTTAATCGAATTTAACCGCTGCGGCAATGGCCTATCGCATATAAAACGACAGCGCAAAAATATTTATCGTTTGCGCACGCACCGGCGTGAGTTTTAGCCCCGGCTACAATGCAGCCTGCCGGGTATGGCAGCACAAAAATAGAGCGACTAACGCTTTCGGCCTTAGCGCGGATGAGTTGATCAACGGAGCATCTATCATGGCAAATCGACGTAATTTTCTAAAAACCGTATCTTCCGCAGCATTGGCCGCATCCATATCCCATCAGATACGTGCTGCGGCACCACAGCGGGGCGTGGGAGCTGTAACGCACGCAGTTGTACGGGCGGGCGTGTTGTTGTTGAGCTTGGGGGATGATGTCTTACGCGTTGCGATTCCTTCACCCGGAATACTTCGCCTGGATTTATTGGCCAACGGAAAAAGTGATCCGCATACGCCCGTGTTGGCACCCGACGCCCACTCCCCGGGTGATCCTTCCGCCGTTATGGACATTTCAGGTGATCCAATTCGGATAACAACCGGGCAGTTTCACGTGGAAATAAAGCGAAATCCGTGCCGGTTCAAGATTTTTGATTCCGCCGGTAAAGTGCTGCTGGAACAATCCATTCATCAGAGTTTGCATGTTGATCCGAACAATCAGGGCCGCACCGGGTTTTCATTTCGCCACAGCAAGGCGGATAATTTTTATGGCATTCGCAATTCGGGATGCTTTTCTTCAGATCCCTACAATTACAAGCTCAACCCAATGCCCAGGGCCAAAAAAGCCAGCGGCGCATCAGCGAACACTTGCAAGGTTGAAGCATCCGTGGAGGGCGGTGGTGGGGCACCATTTGTCTGGACTACCGGCGGCTACGGCATATTGGTAGATTCCGATGGAGGCTATTTTAACGTTGAACCCGACGAGATTGGATTTTATTACGGCAATCCCAATCCGGATAATTACGGACGCCATTATTTCCGGCCCAACAGTTTGACGGTATTTATATTTATCGGCCCACCGCGGGCTATTTTCCAAAGCCTGGCCCGCACCTCCGGTATGATGGATCTGTTTCCCAAGTGGGCTTATGGTTTTACCAACTCTCAATTAAGCACCAATCAGGAATTGCTGCGCGGCTATCTTGAGACGTACCGTGCTACGGATATTCCGATTGATAATTTCACGCTGGATTTTGACTGGAAAGACTGGGGTGCCAGTCATTACGGCGAATTCCGCTGGAATCCGGTGAAGTATTCACAGGCCCTCTATACGGCCGCCAATCCCGATGCGCTGATTAACTGGACACGACAACTGGAATGCAAAATCACCGGCATTATGAAACCACGGATTATCCTCTGCCCGATCAAAGGAAAAATGGAACCCATGACCACGCAGGGGGCGTCGGCGCGCAAACTGGGAATATTTTTTCCCGGCGAAAAGCCCTTTGTTGATTATATGGCACATTTGGCGTCGCATAATCTTGATTTCTACAAACCTCTATGTCGGCAATGGTATTGGCATGCCACATGGACGCATGGCTGCATGCAGCACGGAATAGCGGGCTTCTGGAATGATGAGGCGGATTTGGGTTCACTGGGAAATTTCGAATTCATGCACATGCAGCAGTCGCTGTATGAAGGACAGCGCCAGAAGTTGCCGGAAAAGCGCGTGTGGTCCATGAACCGCAATTTCTACCTGGGTTCGCAGCGGTTTGCCTACGCCACATGGTCAGGCGATATTAATTCCGGCTTTGAGGTTATGCGGCTGCAAACCAAACACATGTTAAGCACCATTTCACTGGGCCAAATGCGTTGGGCGCAAGATACCGGTGGGTTTAACGGACATCCTTCCCCCGAGTGTTATACGCGATGGTTTCAATTCACCGCCGTCTGCCCGACGTTGCGCACGCATTCCTCCGGCGATCCGCGGCAGCCGTGGGTATTTGGTGATGAGGCCTGTGAAACCGTGAAGCTGGCCATCCGTCAGCGCTACAGCTGGTTCTTTTACGTTTATGCTCTGGAGCACGCGGCCTGTGTTGAAAGCGGCGTCGGCATTGTGCGGCCGATGACCTTTGATTATCCCGATGATCCGCAGGTTGCGGACATGACGGATCAGTGGATGTTTGGCGATTGGATCATGGCCGCACCCGTGCTGGAAAAATTCGATTCAAGCGGGAAAAGCAGACTCAAACGCGTCTATTTGCCCGCCGGGCAGTGGTTTGATTATTTCCGGGGCGACTCGTATTCGGGCGGCCAATGGATTGATTATAAACTCAATGCTGATTCCTGGATGGATTGGCCGCTGTTTATAAAGGCCGGGGCCATTATCCCCACCGCCGATCCGGTGCGGGCCATTCACACCGCGCATCCGAAGAAAATATTTATCGACGTGTACCCGCATACGAAGAAAACCGTCGGCGAATTTTACGATGACGACGGTGAATCCTTTGGTTATCAGAAAGGACAATTTCATCGCCAGAAAATTTCCCTCATACGGCGCGGAACAACCACCCGTGTCGAGATCGGCGAAAACAGCGGTGCCTACCGAAGCAGCATTAAACATTTTATCATGCGGGTGCATGGGCAGGCGGCCACACGCGTACAGGTGAACGGCGCAGTTGCTCCGCACGTTGTCCGGGGTGCTGCGTTATCCGACATTGCGACCGGCTGGTACACCGACAAAGATGTTGGCGGCGATGTAACGCTGATCAAAGTGCCGTCCGAGCAACGCGTTGAAATTGCGATTCTGGGACATCAGGAAATTAGCAGGGAAATTGAAATACTCGAGGCGACAGGAGCGTCCCTTTCCGGCCCCGCGCCACACACGAACTGGTTGCCGCCAACATGGGGATATTACAAGGATGCTCGTTTGTTCGGAGCGGGGAAAATTCAGCGCCCGG
>JAKAZF010000144.1 GCA_021826605.1 Planctomycetota bacterium
GGCCACGCTGCGTCTGGGCCTGGAAAAAAACATACGCGAACGCATTCCTGAGATAACTGCCGTAATATCGGATGATGAATCCGGTGGTTGATCCAGTGCCGCCAACCGACCACCGGGTTATCACCACGGTGCTTAATGCAGAGCCTATAATCCACATTGTTACGCGAGCGTAACATTTACGTCTTTTAAAAGGAGCACACCATGGCGGTAAAGGTCATCTATCACGGTCATTCCAATGTGGAACTTCATGCCGACGGACATCGAATTCAGATCGATCCCTTTTATGATTCCAACCCTCTGGCGGATGTAAAATCGGATCGACCCGATCCGCAATTTATTTTCCTAAGTCACGCCCATTTTGATCATGTTGATGATGCTGAACGCATGGCCAAGCGGACGAGCGCAATAATTGTTGCCAACTTTGAAATGGCGGCCTATTACGAGAACCGGGGCTTCAAAACCGTCGGCATGAACACCGGCGGCGGCTGTGAATTTCCCTTTGGCCGGGCGACGCTGGTCCAGGCGCTTCATACCAGCTCATTTCCGGATGGTACCCCGGGCGGTGCACCGGGCGGCTGGATCCTGCAGGTCGGCGGGAAAACGATTTATTTCGCCGGTGATACCGCAGTGTTTGGCGACATGGCCCTGTTTGGCAAGTTATGGAAGATTGATTTAGCATTTTTGCCCATCGGCGATCACTATACCATGGGGCCGGAGCACGCTCTGATCGCGGCCGAAATGCTAAAAGCAACGCATGTGATGCCGGTTCATTACAATACCTTCCCCCCCATCAAGCAGGATGGTGCCGCTTTTGGCCGGCGCCTGCGGGAAAAGCAGATCAACCCGGTGGTTCTCACGGCAGGCGGAGAGTTCAACTTAGTGTAAAGTAAATAGAGCCGCCTGCTGCAACGCACAGCAGGCGGCTCAGGTTATGGGAGGAAAACTTGCAACTGCGACCACCCTCCTCATCGGCAAGATCAGCCTGACACTTGAATATTTTTGTCTTTTCCGCGCCAATACCACTTCCTGAGGTAACGATCCTCAATATTTTCGGATTTAGCCCGCTGGAGTAACGCATGGCAAAGACCCCCCGTTTCAGTCCTGAATACCAGTTACCGGTCGCAGTCCTTGTGGGTGCGGGTCCTGGTGATCTCGGGCTATTAACTATCGCCGGCGCGCGGGCACTCGCCGTGGCTGATGTGGTCATTTACGACGCTCTGGCCAATCCCGAATTACTGGCGTGTTGTTCTCCGGAGGCAGAACTGATTTATGTCGGGAAGCGTGCCGGTCAACATACCCTTACTCAACAGGAAATCACCGCACTTATGGTGCAAAAGTGCCGGGAATTTATGCTTCAGCCAGATGACTCGATCCGGCGCGTTGTGCGGCTAAAAGGGGGGGATCCATTTGTTTTCGGTCGCGGTGGCGAAGAAGCCCAGGCCCTGGCCGAGGCTGGGATACCGTTTCAAATTATCCCCGGTATCACTGCGGGCATTGCCGGGCCGGCGTATGCCGGTATCCCGGTCACGCACCGGGATTTTACCGGTACGGTCACATTTATCACCGGGCATCAGCAGGAGGAGTCATCCGATAAATCACCGGCCGCGGATGTCGAGGATGAAGTGGCAAACGTGAACTATCCGGCCCTGGCTAAGCTCGGAGGTACGCTGGTGTTTTATATGGGTGTGAAAAATCTGCCCAATATTACCCAACGCCTTATAGCCTACGGCTTGAATGCTGACACCCCGGCGGCAGTGGTGCGCATGGCCACATATCCCGAACAGCAAACCATCACCGGCACGGTGAAAACGATTGCGCAGCTAGCGCAAAAAGCGGCAATTAAGGCCCCCGCCATCACCATCATCGGCAAGGTGGTGTCCGTTCGCGATCAGATAAACTGGTTTGAAACGCGCCCGCTTTTTGGTCAAACCATTCTCGTCACCCGCACGCGGCAGCAGGCCAGTGAACTTGGTAATCAACTGCGCGACCTGGGGGCACGGGTTATTGAGGCTCCGACCATCGAAATAACCAAGCCTACGGACCGCCCGGCGGCTTTGGAGGCCGTTGAAACCATGGGCGATTACGACTGCGTGGTGTTCACCAGTGCCAATGGCGTGTATGCGACGCAGCAGGCTATGATCGCGTTGGACATGGACGCGCGTGATTTTGCGGCCTGCGTTGCGGCTATTGGGCCGGCCACAGCGGATGCGTTAGAGGAGATCGGCATTATCCCGGAAATTGTTTCCCAGGATGCCATAAGTGAAGAACTCGCCGGGGAACTGATCAGTTATTTCGGTCGTACTGATCACACCAAAGAAACGGACCCGGCAACATTGAATTTAAGCGGGTGCCGCTTTTTGCTTTTGCGCGCGGAAATCGCCCGTCCGGCACTGGTGCAGATGCTGCGCAATGCCGGTGCGAGGGTGGAAGATGTACCGATTTACCAGACGCGCATTCCCAGGAGCTTACCGGAAAATGCGATGGAAGCCCTGCGAAACGGCACAGTCAACTGGATAACCTTTACCAGCGCCAGCACCGCTAAAAATCTTTTCACCATGTTGCCTGAAGAGTTGCGGGCTGCGGTTGGAAAATGCCAGCGGCTTTCCATCGGCCCGATGACTTCCCGGGCCCTGGCTGAGCTTGGCTGGCCCGCAACACTTGAAGCCTCGCACCATGATATTCCCGGCATGGTAAAGACCTTGTTGGACCAGACAGTTCGCAGTACCAATGATCGCGCGATTTAGCGGTTCAATCCGCGGAAGTGCTGCGGAGATTCAGCCATGCCCGTGCGGTGAGAAACGATCATCGCTGTCATCATGGCGGCCGTTTCCGGCAGCAGGTGCGGCCAGCCCGGGTGGCTGGATGACGCTGTGGTAAATTGCCGACAGAAATTTTCCAGTTCCATCAGAGCCTGTGCCGCGTGCGCGGCAGGCGCGGTAGAGTCTTCTTCTATCAGTTCGTCCCGGCTTGATGCCCAGCGGTAATTGAATTCGGAAAGTTTCACGCGGCCATCCCGATTGGCAGCGCAGATTTCCCGTTTCAAGCCATTCTCCTGATCGGAAATCCGCAGGACTGCCGTGGCCCCTTCCAGCGTTTTCATCACCACGCCGACATTGCCCGTGACATCGGTAAAGTTATCCTGTTGGCCGCTGCTGCCGTCAATGGACGCATACAGCGCTGCGGGCAGTCCGACAATTTCAATCGCCGTGCGAAAGGCGTCCCACGCCAGAACCGATAACGACCGCACCGCGCCGTGCTGAATATTTCGCGCCCGTGCAATCGCGTGATTGGCGGCGGACCAGTCGCCGGAAAGGAATTGCACACCGCGAAAGAAGTTTTCGGTTTGCTCAGCCTGGCCATATCCCCACGATCCGGAAAATCGGGGAGCGGTATAGAGCAAGTGCGTTTTGGGTTCCAGATGAATACTTAAGCGGTGGGCTTCTTCCAGCGTTTGCACCGGCGGCCCGACGCTTAGTATGCCGATGTTCTGCTGGACGCAGGCTTCAACAAAATCCAGTGACATGTCGGCGGGGCGGTCCAGAAGCACCATTTGCGGGGTGGTTTCCAGCAGCATCCTTCGCAGGTCGCCATAAAAAGGGACATCAAAAATTTGTCCCACTTCCCGCGCTAAGGACAAATTGCGTTCGCCGACGACCACAATCTTGAACCAGTCAGTTCCATGGGCCTGTTTTAATGCCTCAATCCAGTCCTTCTGGATCGGATCAAGTCCGACAATCGCACATGCCACGGCCACAAATACCCCGTTTGCTAAATAACATCGCCACCGTCCACGTCCGGCCAGCGGCCCTCAACGCCCGGTGCGACTCCGCCAGTCCTCCGGCCGAGGATTATATGGTCTAGTCGGCAATCGGGGCGGAATTGTTCAGAAATACGGAAGGGTTTAATGAACACGCTGGCCCGGCGTGGCCCGCTGATCAACCGATAACAAAAACACATCCTTACCGCCCGGCCCGCTGGCCAGAATCATTCCTTCACTGGTGCCGAATTTCATTTTTCGCGGTGCCAGATTGGCGCAGAATATCACCAGTCGTCCGGTAAGTTCTTCCGGCGTGCAGGCCTTTTTAATACCCGCCAGAACGGTGCGCTTGCCCAGCGGGCCGGCGTCAATTTCCACCTTCATGAGTTTATCGGTGGCCTCAATGGCTTCGGCATGGATCACCCGCCCGACGCGCAAATCCACCGCGGAAAACTGTTCAATGCTGCATTCCGGAGCCAGCGGTTCCTCAGGGATTGCCGGCGTCGCCGGAATGGCCGGCGCTGCCGCAGCGGTTGTATTGTCCTTATTCTCCTCAAGCATGGCTTGGATTTTCCTTTCTTCAACACGTGGGGTTAAATGTTCAAATGGGTTAATTACATGGGATTCCATGGAGTTTTGTATATCACGCCAGGATTGCGGGCGGATATTCAGGCATTTCTCCACACGCGCTGCCATATCGGGCACAATGGGCTTAAGATAAATCATCAAGATCCGCCCGCATTCCAGAGCAGCCGTTAAAACGCCCCGCGCCGCTTCTTCATCCGTTTTCACCAGCGCCCACGGGGCCTGTTCTTCCACAAATTTATTCGCCCTGTCCGCCAGAGCACAAATCCGCCGCGTTACCGCCGCAAAGTTCCGCTGGTCATAATCCAGCGCAATCTGCGATTCCGCATTGCGGAATTCATTGAGCACCGGCAACGCATCGACCGTTACGATTCCGGTGCGGCCTTCCAGCAAGCGCGTTAAGATCGGTGCCGCCCGGCTGATAAGATTCGCCAGTTTGCCCACCAGTTCGCTGTTGACGCGGTTGCAAAAATCCTCAAAGCTCAAGTCGATGTCCGCCGGCGATGCCGACAGCCGCGTGGCAAAATAATACCGCAGCCACTGGGCATCCAGGTGACGGGCATATTGGGCCGCGTTAATAAATGTGCCCCGGCTCTTGGACATTTTTTCGCCATTGATGGTCAAATGTCCATGCACGCATAATTTTGTCGGCGGCTTAAGGCCCGCACCCATGAGCATGGCGGGCCAGAATAAGGCGTGGAAATAGATAATATCCTTGCCAATAAAGTGGTACACTTCCAGATCATCCATTTTCCAATATTCTTCAGCATCCGCGGCGGAGCCGCCGAGATTCTTCGCCAGGGCCGCCAGATACCCAATGGGGGCGTCCAGCCAGTTATAAAAATATTTATTCTGTTCGGAGGGAATTGGAAATCCGAAAAAAGGCGCATCGCGGGAAATATCCCAATCCTTTAATTCCTTGCCGAACCATTCCTCCAGTTTATTAGCCACCCCGGAATCCACCAGCCCGCCGCGCATCAGGGCCAGAAGCTGGTCACGAAAATCCTCCAGGCGCAAAAAGAAATGCCGACTGGAACGGCGTTCCGGTGCCGCTCCGCTGACGGCACTTTTGGGATTAATCAGATCTGTAGGGTTGTAATGCTTGCCGCAAACTTCGCAGGAATCACCATATTGATCCGGTGCTTTGCAATTCGGACATTGCCCGCGGATAAAGCGATCGGGCAGAAAAATATTTTCCACCGGGTCAAAAAACTGCTCAACATCCCGATGCACAATATGGCCGCCGGCCTTCAGCCGTTCATAAAACAAATAGCAGAGCGCCTCATTTTCCGGCGAATGTGTGGAGTAATAGCAATCAAACTGTACGCCAAACCGGGCAAAATCCTCGCGATGCTCCTGGTTCATCCGCGCGATAAATTGTTCCGGTGCCAGGCCTTCACTGCGCGCACGCAGCATAATGGGCGTGCCATGAGCATCGTCGCCGCAAAGATACACCACACGATTTCCCATCAGTCGCTGAAAGCGAACCCAGATGTCGGTCTGAATGTATTCCACCAGATGCCCGATATGAATGGCCCCATTGGCGTAGGGTAACGCCGAGGTAACCAGTATATTTCGTTTTGCCGCCGCCATGTCAATCTCCAACGCGGATGTAAATATCGGTATTCTAACGTCTTTTTATCACACCGTTGTGTTATCGGAAATCCGGTACCGTCCGATACCTGAAAAATCGAGGAATTTTTCTTGGAAATTGTTAAAGTTGGAACTATAAGTTAAGACAGTTCGGTTCGGTTCAGTAACTTTAAGGAGAGAGAAGATGGTAAGCCTTAACACATCAGCGTTAAACGGTCGCGTAACCAAAGTGTGCTGCCAATGCGGCTTGAACGTCGCCGGAAAATTACGCACCCGGGATTCCGTAGGCAACTACTACTGTGCGTCCTGCTTTCAGGCCCAGCACGCTCAGGAATTGCGGGATATGCTGGCGGCCCAGATGCCCGAGCCGGAATTATGGCGCAAAGTCCCGCTTGAAGCGTACGCAGTCTATGCATAAAGCCTTTCTACTCTCTACTCTCTCAAAACTCCTGCTCTAATCGGGCCGCAGCCCGATTCGCTACTGGCTTCCACCGATATGCCCCTGAATGGCCAGCGCCACCAGCGTGATGGATGTCACCACCAGATAAAGCGCACTGGCCGGGCGGGATTTGGCGTACAGACGCCACCGCCAGATCGCCAAACTGATAATGACAATGGCCAGCGAATTTCCCAGCCAGAAATGAATAGCCATGGATTTGCCATCATCATTACTGCCCCAATAAAGCCAACCGAAAAAGACCACCAGCGGTACAAACAACGCCGCGACCACCATATTCCACGCCCCAACCGCCCGGAACGCTTCGCGTTTAAATAGGCGGCTGCCAATATCAAACGCCAGCGACACCGGCACGCACGCCGCCACAAAATTAACCAGCACCGGATGCAGATACAGTACCCGGCAATCAATATTGGTCAGCCAGGGAAAAAAGTTCTGCAACCCTTCCGCCAGTCGCACCGCATATCCCACCGCAATCGGTAAACCCATCATCACCGCCATCATGCCGCTCCAAAACAAACGATCTTTTCACTGGGGCATAATAACGCATAGTCTCAAGTTGCAACCACCCTGCGGCACCCCTAGAATCCGGT
>JAKAZF010000145.1 GCA_021826605.1 Planctomycetota bacterium
TGACGAGAAAAGCCGCATGAATAAAGGCGATTGACGCTTTTGTCCCGTTCTTCCGGAACTTATCCACAGACTTCGCCGATCGCTGTGCGTAAGACGTGAATAAAGATTTTTTTTCATGCTCAAGTGCTTGTCTAACTTGTGTTCCGGCGATTGTGGAAAAGAAAATAGGAAAAAAGCTATTGTGTCTTTGGCGAAACGCGGTTTAATAGACGCATGGATTTTGTGCTTGCCCGATTGCGGTAAGACCGCTTTCAATGGAACCGGCGATGGACCGCCGGATACTGTGAAGAACCAGGACGGTTTGTTGTTGTTAATCAACGGCCGTGGATGATGCTATCACCGGACGTCCGGAAAGGAGTCGCCTGTGTCTGTTCTGATGATGGAAGAAACCTCTGCACTTTCGGACGCCTGCTCAACGATTCAGAAACTTCTCAAAGCGCAGATCGGAGAAACACGCTTTGATCAGTGGTTTGCGGCCCCGACGCAATGGCAATTCGCTGATTCCACATTGACCATTCGCGCCGCCAACGCTTTTTCCGCCAACTGGATCCGCACCAAATTTTCAGATGCGCTGCGCCGCGCCGGAGAAGAATTGCTCGGCTTTGCGCCGAGCATCATCATTGAAGCCTCCGATACGCCCGTTGCGCAACCGCCGCGAACGAAACCCATGGAAACACCGGTATGCGCTCCGGCGGGCAAGGTTGCCGACACCGGTCTTAACAACCGTTACACACTTGATGAATTTGTGGTCGGGCCAACCAATCAACTGGCCCACCGATGCGCCTGTTCAGTGGCGGAACAGCCGCGCAAACAATTTAATCCGCTGTTTATTTACGGTGATTGCGGCCTGGGAAAAACACATCTTCTGCAGGGAATCTGCCGGCGCTTTCAGGCACTGCATCCCAGGAAGAAATGGCTGTATCTGACCGGCGAGCAATTCACCAATGATTATCTGGAAAGCATTCGCCTGCACCGCACCGAAGCCTTTCGCCGCCGGATTCGGCAGGTCGATCTGCTGGTCATTGACGATGTTCATTTTTTCATGAATAAAAAGCACACACAGGAGGAATTCCTGCACACGTTTAACGCCATGGATGCAACTGGCCGGCAGGTGGTGCTCTCCAGCGATTGCGCCCCACGCGGCATAGCGGCATTAACCGATGCACTGAGCACGCGATTCTGCAGCGGCATGGTGGCGCGGATTGATTCCCCCGATCTGCCCATGCGCCTGGATATTCTTCGCAAACTTGCCGCACGCCGCGATTGGCATGTTGATGACATCCTGCTGATGCAGTTGGCGCAGCAGCCTGTAGCGAGTGTCCGCGAACTGGAGGGATTGTTGTTACAGGCGGTGACCGCCGCTGAAATGTGCCGGTCCCATGCTTTCGATGATTCATCAAGCGTTCTGCAAAGCGCCATTCGGGGCGTACGGGACCGCATGAACTTTTCGACGCCGCCGGGGATCAATCGCATTATTCACACCAGCGCGGAATATTTTTCCATTACGCCGGAGATACTTTCCGGATCATCGAAAAACCGTGTTGCATCCACCGCCCGATCCATCGCCATGTATCTGGCCCGCCGGCACTCACACATGAGTTTTCCGGACATCGGACGAGCTTTTGGCGGACGCAATCATTCCACGGTGATCGGTGCCTGCCAGCGCGTGGAATCACAACTTGCTGAAAGCCACGTTATCTCATGGACAGCTTCTGACGGCGTGCGCCATCAGGCTATCGCGGAAGCAATCCACAATATCACCGCCCTGCTGCGGCGTCGCTGAGGCTCAGCACAATCATCATTTCAATGCTGTACTGGTGAATGCCTCACAGACCGTTGAAGTCCGGGCCTTGGCGAATATTGCCGATATAAGATAGCCGCTTTGCGTTATCCGCCGCGCTCCATGGTGTTTATTCAAAACGCCGATGGGAATATACGCACTGAACGGGTATGCGTCTGGTCGAGCGAAGGCGGGTTTGCCGTGATTGCCTCTGTCAGCAGGCCACGGCAAAGACGAACGGCGCATGTATTGCCCGGCGTTGCCGAAGCGCTCGTGACGCCCGCTGCGCGGCGAGTTACACTATTGGCCGGCGCGAAACTCTTGAATTTCCGCGCTGAAGGAATTTGGAGGTTTTATGGCTCTTCTGGGTTTGGATATCGGCACCTCGGGCACCAAGGCGCTGTTGCTTGGCGAGAATGGCGCAGTACTTGCCGCGGCGGAATCTCCGCATGAGTTGCAGACACCGCGCCCGGGTTGGACACAACAAGACCCGGAAAACTGGTGGAAGGCTTGCTTACTGGCCACTTCCAAGGTGCTGAAAAAAGCCCGAATCAAGGCTTCCCAGATTACCGCAATCGGGCTTTCCGGCCAGATGCATGGCAGTGTTTTTCTCGGAGACGGACCTAAGGCTCTGCGCCCGGCACTGCTTTGGAATGATCAGCGAACCGTGGAGCAGTGCCGGCAAATTCAGGAATTGGCCGGTGGGCGTCAGCAGCTTATCGCAATGGTCGGCAATCCGGCTCTCACGGGTTTTACAGCTCCAAAAATTCTCTGGTTTATGCAGAATGAACCCGCGAAATTTGAGCGCTGCCGCCATATTCTGCTGCCCAAAGATTACATTCGATATCGCCTGACCGGCCAATACGCTTCCGAGGTTTCTGACGCCTCGGGCACGCTGCTGCTGGATGTTAAAAATCGCCAATGGCATGAGGGCTTGATCAGTCAACTCGGCATCGACCGGGCCTTGTTGCCGCGCCTGACCGAATCACAGGAAATCAGCGGACAGGTAAGTGCCGCCGTGGCCCGTATAACCGGCTTGCGGGCCGGCATTCCCGTTGTTGGAGGTGCCGGCGACCAGGCCGCCGGAGCGGTTGGAACCGGGGTGGTTGAACCGGGAATTCTCTCCGCCGCCATGGGCACCAGCGGTGTTATTTTCGCGGCTTCCGCTGAACCGCAAACCGATCCGCTGGGGCGCGTGCATACCATGTGCCATGCCATTCCCAACACCTGGTGCGTATTTGGCTGCATGTTAAGCGCGGGCGGCTCATTGCAGTGGTTGCGCAACACCTTGTTTTCATCACAGATGGCGGAGATGGTGAAAAAGAAAAAAGATCCGGGATTGCTGTATGAACATATCATCACACTTGCACAAGGTGCCCCCGCCGGGGCGGAAAATCTTTTCTTTCTGCCATATCTTACCGGGGAACGCTGCCCGCATCCTGATCCGCGCGCCCGTGGCTGCTTTATCGGGTTAACGCCGCGGCACACGCTGGCGCATCTGGCGCGGGCAACGCTGGAAGGCATTACCATGAACATGCGCGAGCAGGTGGATATCATGCGATCCATGGGCATTGCCATTTCACAGGTGCGCGCCAACGGCGGCGGCGCACGCAGTGATTTCTGGCGGCAGTTGCAGGCGGATATGTATAAGGCCCCGGTGGTCACCATTAATGTCAGCGAAGGTGCCGCACTGGGAGCGGCCATTCTGGCGGGGGTCGGCGGCGGCCAATGGGATAGTGTTCCACAAGCCACACAACAGATCATCAAAATCAAAAATCGCAGCCGCCCCAACTCGCAACGCTCTGCGTTATACGAAATCCATCACCGGAAATTTGCCATGCTTTATCCAGCACTGCAAGACTGCTTTGCGGCAATCGGGTAAAGCAAATAACCGCGGCTTGTCGGCACGATAACCGATGGCCGCAGTTGGCTTCTGCCGTGAGCCAGGCGTTACATTCAGATAAACAGTTCAGCGGCGGACGAGTGATAGCCACGGCCTGCTTCGGTTACCGCATTTGTGGTGTACGAGAAAAGGTGCACCATAGCCCTTCCTCTGCCGACAGGTTGACACGGCTGTGACAAGCGTTTCGGGAAGCTTCACTGCCGATTTCGAAGCGACAATTGCATTATTACCATTGCCTATCATGGGACTTCCCAGGACCAATGACACACCGACCATTCAAGGCCCAATGACAATGACAGTTCAAAGGGCTGTGGCAAGTTTTCGGGGCATGGATTGAATTGTTATTTGAAATGATGAGCTTTCTATATTTCGGTCATTGGCGGCTCTGGTTCGTGGCTTCCAGGGCCATGATCGCCTCAGCATGACCCATATCCAATCTCATGGTTCGATCCACGCAGTGGCCCGGAGGACTCACGGCCCGCCATCCACGTTGTCCCGACGTTCATCCGAGCGATGGAATTCGCAATTCTCCGCAAGCTCGCCGCATCAGTCATCCCAACGCATTGCAGGTTCCACGAGTGACTGTCGTATTCCGGCACGTCATATTCCGGCAGGGAAACGCCACGAAGTATTGCCCGGAAAATCGCCCGAATCCACTCAACACGCGGTTCCGGTTTGGCCACAGGTACACGATGCAAAGTCACGTTGCGGGGCCGATCCGCGGTCCGATTAAAACATCTGTGTCCGCGGTACCACAGTCTTATCTGGCGTCATTGGTTCGGCCCGGGAAACTTGGCAAACCCCGGGGCAGGGAAGTTACCAGGATCCGGTTGCCACGTCGCGAACAGGCGCCATGACAATATCAAAGGGCGCAACTGAGGACAGCAAAGCGTTGGGAGCGCTGCCTGAAATTTTGAGCACCTGGCCACCGCCGTTGAGGCCTTGTGTTGAAGCATAAGTGAAAATATTGTCATGGTTTTCACCGACGTAGGGTGTCGATTCCCAGGCCACATGATCGTCCCCGAATCCGACGTTCTGACCGTCCCCATTATGGTTACCGGAATTAAAGATGAAATTGCCATAGGTGTTGGCCCGGGGTTGGGTGGGGTCACGCCGGGTGTTTCCTGAAGCATCTGTATTCTTGGCCGGTGCCATATCCGAGACCAATGGCAACTGCGCAGTCGCGGCGTTGGTATTCCACCAACTGCCGATACGGAAGGAACCGCCACCGTCCTCCTCTTCGCCATCATCGGAGCTGCCATAATGGTTCCAAGGAAAGGCGATTGAATAACTTTCGCCCTGGCCCGTGTTTGAAACATCCCCGTTTACCACACCGAAGTTGGAATAATAAGCGCTGTTGCCGCTGTATTCGGCGGACGGAGCTGTAGCCAGCACATCCGACGGACAGATAAAGCTCTTGGGTGTGATCTGCCCGCCGAGCACCATGCACCATAAGCAAGCCAGGGGCGAACCGTTCTGCCAGGCATCGGGGCCGTACATATTATAGAAAATTGTTCCGATATTAGAGGCTGAGTCAGAGGCCGCCGCGCCGGGGCCATTCTGGTAGGAGGATCCGGCCGGCGGAAGAACGCTGGGAAATTCTCCACGATTACTTTGCGCGTATATAAACATGGATTGGACGATGCCCCGAATATTGGCGGAGCACACGGCGCGGTTGGCCAATTCTCTGGCCCGAGCCAGGCTTGGCAATAAAATCGCAATCAACAGGGCAATAATGGAGATCACAACAAGCAATTCGATAAGGGTAAAACCGTGCCGTGAATGTCGATTCGCTGCCATATCCGGATTCCTTAGTTTTTTAAATCTCATTTTCATTATCGGGTAGGCTGGGCGGTGGCTTGAATCAATATACCAAGATGCCGGATTGGCGCAATTCATGGAAAGGCAACCATCGCAAATATTACAAGCAGGTGTTTTTCCAAGCTGTCTGCGTTTCTCATCGCTGAAATTACGGGGCAGGCTTCATAAATATGGGGTTTTACATCATTGATCTTCTGGGAGGCTGTCCAGGCAATCACCGGAATACCTGAAAGCAACATAATTCTCTATCTGAGCTCACGCAATAAACGTTATAAGACTTTCCTGGCCCAGCCTTCGCCCTTTGCGAGTGCTTGTGATCGCAAAAAACATGAAAAGGGTCTTGGCAATATCAGTTTTTTCAAGGCCCTTCTGGATCAGACCTGCCTGGTAAAAATTCAGTGTCTTTTTTGGGGCCTGGTTTGCGATATTAATATCCATGTTGGTCAGCACCAGCGGCCGCAAGAAGAATGGTAAATCGCACAACTGTCGTCATGCGATGGAGAGGCGGTGTGTCGATCGATGAGTGTCAACGGCCCGCCGGCGCGGACGCGGATTTCCTGGCTGATTTGAAAATCCAGCGGCTCCCGCAGACCATTTTTTTCGCTCTGTATCAGGCCTGGATCGCCCGGCTGGTGGCGTACCAATGTGCCCAATACACGGGCAAATATCGAATGACGCCGGCGGATATGCACTGGGAAGTTCGCCGCCACCTGCTGGACGACTGCCGGCGAATCGAGGAAAATATCGCCCAGCTACGACGGGCCTTGGAAACCGAAACGCAATTTAATCGGCAGGTGGAACTGAATATGCGGATTAAGAAATTGTGGAGGAAAATTGCGAAGGTGGTTGCGCGGCCGTGATGCGCAACGGGCGTTCGGGTGCGGATGAACTGCCGATATGGCACTTTGGGAATCTTTATCATGCATCTTGTTTACCTGGATGAATCCGGAAACACCGGAATGAATCTCAACGATCACGAGCAACCCGTCTTCGTTCTATGTGCGCTGGTCGTTGCGGAGGAGAACTGGCAATCGCTTGAGCGTGATCTGATAGCAACGCTGAACACTCATATTCCGACGCGACTAGAGGGATTTGAGATGCACGCCCACCACCTGCGCAACGGCTGTGGCCATTTTAAGGGCGTTTCCGTCGCCGAACGCCTCGCGATCCGAAATAGCTGGCTTGAACTGCTGGGGCGGCACGGATGTCGCGTAATCTACCAAGCCATAGAGAAAAAGAGATTTCAGCGCTGGTTGCACCATAATTTTGGCACCTCCGGGATAGTCCTTAACCCGCATGTAGCTGCGTTCCCCCTTCTGGCGCAGGTTGTAAACGACTACCTGCGAGGGCTCCCCGGCCGCCCGCGGGGGATGTTTATTTCCGACGAAAATAAAGAGATCATATCAGACGTGGAAAAAAACACCCCCACTATCGAG
>JAKAZF010000146.1 GCA_021826605.1 Planctomycetota bacterium
CCAGATACTCGTTTATTTTCCGCTTTTCAACCGGCAGGCGAAGAAGAATTTGTGCACGGGATAATTTGCGCCGTTCCAGGCGGCGAATGGCCACGGTTGTTATCCATAGCGCATCGTGGTTCATAGCCTGATATTCAATCGCCAGATTGTAACACGGGGTTTCCACCGCCAGAATTCGGCCGTCCCGATCCACAATTTCTCCCCGGCGGGTGGGAATCATGTAATGGCGATAGGTGAAACTGCGTGCCTCATCCTGCCAGTGCCGATGCTGAAATATTTCCAGTGCGGCCAGGCGCGTTCCGATGACAGCCATTGCCATGGCCGCAAGAACAACAAGCATAATCAGCCGCCGCCTTAACATCTTGATGGGGTACCTCTCATGTTGCCGCAGAACCGGATGCCGCCAGCGCCATTGATCTTAGCGTAATTCGGCGGATTATTTCAACGCACCGTCAGAAGAAATATTCAATTCGCGCGGAACCGGTATGACATCGCAGCACTCACAACGTGGCCGTGGGTTTACCGGGCGATACCCCGACGATGCTGCATATCAAAGCCGAGCATATCCCCCAGAAGAAATAAAGCGCGGAAAACCCAGGGGGCCACCACGGCGGTATAAAGGCTGCTGGATAATATCACCCCGGTATACGCCAGAATATTGATAATCGGTACAGCCCGTCCGGCCAGAAACAAGGCCAATTGGCCCAAGGCCAGCCGCCCCGCCAGAAACAATAATACCGCCAGAAAGGTTATGACCATCTGCCCCAGCACGCTGCTGCGGAATATGTGCATGCGGATGCTGACAATTCCCAGGGCAATCATGCCGGCGAGGATGGCCTCCAATCCGACAATCGATTGCCCCGTGAGGTCGTACATCAATCCGCACCAGAAACAGGCCAGTAAAGCCGCATCCTTGTCCGCAAACAGGGCGTAGAAAACCGCCAGCATGAATATATATTCGATATGAAAATAGCCGTATTCACTCCATTGCCCAAGATGCGCGGCCTGAAGGGCCGTGGCAAAATAGAGCAATAAAAAGAATGTCAGCCACCGCATAATGCAGAGTATGCCGTGAAAGCCCTCAGAATGGAAGCGGATCGCGCTCAGGGATTCGGGCCGTACGTGATTTTCTTCCATTGATCCGGCTGAACCGTTACCATTGCGTCCTGGCGAATCTGATCATACTGCTGCCGGGTGATCGCAGTGGATACCGCACCAACCTGATTTGGATCATGATGGAATCGGATGACCAGTTGATCGGACATCACATTGACATCATACATGGGGCCATTGATGATCACTTCGTTGAGTGTGCCGGTTTCATCGGGCTTCATCGACCAGGGGCCGGACGAACGGATCAGTGCCTGCGTATCAGGCAGTAAGTTGGAGGAAGCGGGGATTGGAACATTAATCGCCGAGCGGCGGTGGGTGCCGTCTATGACAGTTAAGGTGAAATGGGATGGGGCGGTCAAATCAACCGGCGGCTGCTGATAGGTGCAGCCCGTCAGCAGCATACCTGCGACCCCAACGAGAACGATATGCTTCACACATTTCATTACCACGCTTGTTACCCCTTATAAGGAAAAAAGGCCATCCCTGTATTTTGCAAGCATATCAATGCCTGAACTTTTTGCATCCGTGCCAACCGCGACTACATCGACTTTAAATTAAAAACCGGCGTTCCAGTTATCAGTGGGCGCCGCGGAGCGGTAAAAGCTTCTTCAAAATCAAAAACATCCCGGAAGTCTTCGATATTGTCTTCCGGTGTTTTGTGCATCATGCCGCTTTCCACCATCGCGAAAACAATTTTACCAAAATCCATGGTAGTGTGAATATTCCAATGCGCCAATACCGCGCCGGCCAAAATCCCGTAATTCCGGATGGCCAGATCGCGCAATCCGCGGGCTAAATCCTGACCTGATACATGGCGTTGTCCCTCGGGTAATTCCTCGCCCGCGCTGGCGGAATGCACGCTTTCCACGGTCAACGCCAGCCCCTCCCGCACAAATTCAAAAGCCTCCGGTGGATATACCGTCTGCTGGGATACGTCGAGAATTGATTTTTTTGTAAGCTTGTTCATCGCCTGCACAATTCCAAATTAGGCGGACCCTGTGATCCGCGCCGACCGATCTACTTTATACGATTATACGCGATAGCAGGCTCGCAGGCGCGAACCAGTAAGGCTCAACCGGTTAACCGCGGAAATCAAAAGCCATGTTGCATGGCCAATGACCGAAACACACTGCTTACTTATGTCATGACAGTCAATTCGGAATCCGTCGCGCCGGAATAAGGCCATTCATAGTGCCGCCAGGGGCGCTGTGCCTTATAATCACGCGAATTGTTTGGTGTTGAAGGATTATCATGAACAATCAAAACGTATCTGACCGCCGACCGGTGAACTGGCTTTCTGTGGCGGCGGTGGTCTGCCTGATTGGCGAAGGAATTTTGCTTGCACAGTCCAAACCCGCAACGGAAGCTCCTCCGCCGGTAAGCGTGCTGATCTTGTCGCTTATGACCTTGTTTCTTGGTGCGGGAGCCATTATTTACCGCATTCAGGAAAAGCAGCACTGGTTGTTTGGCAGGTGGCTGGGCATCGCCGCAATGACCGCGGGAATGCTGGTCTTCGCCGTGCAATCGGTGGCGTTGCATAAAGCTCGCGAAGTTTCGCAATTTCGGCATATTGCCGCCATTGGTAATGCCTGTCTGGAATATGCCGGGCGGCATCACGGGCATTTTCCCCCTGATCTTTTGACCTTGCTGAATGCCAAACTCATAACCGTCAGAGACTTAAGTGATCCGACCAATGCGTTGGCACCCATTTCGCTGCCGGCGAATTGGAATCATATTAAACGCAGTACGCAGATTGCCGCGATAAATCGTAACAGTGATTATCGCTATGTCGGCTCCGATCTGATATTGCCCAACAGTGCAACAAAAGGAAAATTGCTGGGAGACATCATCATTCTGTTTCGGAATACCCAAACCATGCATCAGGGTGGTCCGATGGGCTTTGCCGATGGCCACGTCAAATATTATTCCGCAAAGCAACTTAATGATGCCTTGGCGGCGAGTAATAAGGCGCGAAAACAATTGGGGTTGCCGGGAATGTCATTCGCGGGCATCGACAAAACCGGTGCCGCAACAACCCGTGGGAAATAAGTCCCGTGCTTTTGTCATGAATCCAGCAGGCTTATATCACACGCTTCCGGATTACCCGAGGTGTTGTTAAGGGTCCAGGCCATCCGAGAATCCTGCCGTCCCGGTCCGCTGGAGACAATCAGATAAATCAGATTTGGCCATAGCGCGTCAATATCCGTTTGACTGAGCATCGGCTCCGCGTCGGGATGAGAGTGATAAATGCCAACAATCGTCAATCCCTTCCTGGAAGCCTGCTGTTCTGTGCGCATCCACTGCCGCGGATCAATGTGGTATGCCCGCTTCCGCGTTTCCGGGGCCGCAACATTGGCGGCGGGCACGATGACATGGACGGATGTTGAATTGTTGCGCACATGACCGAGGAGAAAACCGCAAGCTTCGTATGGATACTGATGTTGTGCATGATTCTGTGCGACGGAAAGCAGGTCGCGCGAGATACAAAGTGTTGGCTTTTCGGTGTTCATAACCATCATCTTTCCGCGGCGCAAAACGGTTGCAGCCAATTGTGTCGCCTGTAAAATATAGATGAAGTTCAATTCGCTGTCTCTTCTCAGCAAGAGGCGGGGGTGATAAAGAAAGGGGGCCGGCGGGCAATGCAGGACGATTTGTCTGACATTCTCCAACTATCGGAGCTGCTTCGTCTCAATGATCAGGAAGACGCTGCCTTGCGGCAATACGCTCCCGGCCTGACCCGACACATCGCGGGAATCGTTGAGCACTTTTATACATGGCTCGGATCCATACCGGCCACGGCAAATTTTATCTCGCCGCTGCCGCCGGAACAGTTGGAACGTTTGAAACGCCATCTCGCGGAGCATTTCCGCGTGATGTTGCTGGAGGATCTTGACAGCCGGCGTGCCGAACAGCTTGTGGAACTGGGACAGATTCACCATCGCCTGGGGCTGTCGATATCGTGGATTTCCGCATCGTATGCCCTTTTTGCGCAGGATTTGAATCAGGCGATGCTGGACGTTGCACCGGCGGACCGGGAGGTTCTCCGGAACGCGATTTACAAGCGGCTGCACCTGGATGAGGGTTGGCATCTGGCGGGGTACCGACGGGCACATCTGACCGGCATCCAGTTGCGCGACGGATTTTATCAGGCCATACGCATTACCAATCAGGTATTAAGCAGTTATGCATCCGTATCGGCATTGCTTCATGCCGTGGTTCGCACGCTGGAAAACCACTTGAAGCTTCCGCTGGTGTGGGTGGGAACGGTCGATCAATATACGAAATGGGTGCATATTCGCGCGGTGGCGGGGGCGGCGAAATCTTATACACGAAAACTCTGGATATACAGCGAACCGACTTGTGCCCAGGGGCGGGGGCCGAGCGGAAAAGCATTGACCACCGGACAGGTTGTGGTAACCGACTGGCGCGAAGCGAATCCATCCTTTGCGCCGTGGCTGGATCGTGCGCGTCATTTTGGCATTACCGGCAGCATTAACGCTCCATTTAAAACCAAGGACGGCCAACGGGGATTGTTAACGATTTATTGCTCCGAGACGGCGCCATTTCCCGCGGGAGCGGAGGAATTGCTGGTACGCCTGGCCGCGGATATCGGCGTGGCGTTGGATCGGATCAAGAATGACCGGACGCTCAAGCGATTGCAGAGTTACCAGCATGCGCTTGAGCAAATCAATCGCATGTTGCTGGCGGACCCGGCCCCGGAAGAAATGTATCGGATGCTTTCCAAAACCATTCTGGAATGTACCGATGCGCTGTTGGCTTATGTCAGTGTCATCGATGCGGAACACTACTGCGCCCGTATTGTCCGCAATGATGAGCTGCATGGTATTCCCATGCCCGAAACCGTCAGTATCGATCCGACAAAACCTGAGGGTTGGGGCGTTACCGGTCAGGTGTATAGACTCAACGCGCCGGTCACGATCCTTGACGCCCGGCACGATCCCAAACTGGCCCCCTGGCTGGAAAACGTAAGAAAATATCGTCATGGCGGTTTTGCGGGCTTTCCAATTCATTCGATTGACGGCCATCCGCGGGCGGTACTGGTGGTTGTAGCGCGGCAGGGGAGTTATTTTACGCGCGACATAAACAAACTGTTGACACAACTGGTCAGCAATACCAGCGTGGCGCTTGAATCGCACCGACAGCGCCGCCGGCTGGAATATATGAGCATTCATGATCCGCTCACCGGCCTGCCGAATCGCGCATACTTTGAGCAAACCACCATTGCTTCGTTGGGGCGTGTGGATCGAACGGGTCATTTTCTGGCCATCGGCATCATGGATCTGGATAACTTCAAGGAAACCAACGACACGCTGGGCCATGCCGCCGGCGATGATCTGCTTAAAACCGTCGCCGGCCGCCTCGCCGGCGCGTTGCGTGCCGGGGATGCCGTGGCGCGGCTCGGCGGAGATGAATTCGGCATCCTTCTGAATTTAAGTGCGCCGGAAGATTTAACCGAGGCGGCCAATCGTCTGCTGGAGGCCGTGCGGCAACCCATTCAATGGGGGCAGGAAGTTATTACCGTCGGCGCCCGGATGGGCTTTACGGTTTACCCTCTGGACAAAGCCGATCGGACGGATCTGTTGCGTCATGCCGATGCGGCGCTGTATAACGCTAAAGAGGGACAGCATCATATTCAGATATTTGAATCCGTGGTGGCACAGCGAATTGAAAAGCGCTTTCGCATTCGACAAAGCTTCCCGGCGGCCCTGGCCGGGGGAAAAATAGAATGTTTCCTTCAGCCGCAGGCCAATATGCGAACCGGCAAGCTGGAGGGCGTGGAACTTCTGGCCCGCTGGCATGAGGGAGAGAACTGGATATCCCCCGGGGAATTTATACCGATTATCGAAGGCGATCCGGGGCTGATTCGTGAACTGGATCGATTCGTTATTTCCCAGGCGGTGATTCTGCGCAATGAACTGCTGGCCAGCGGCATCCATATTCCCATCAGCGTTAATATCGGTGCGGCGCATTTGTTGCGTCCCGATTTTCTGGGTGATCTCGATACATTAATCGGCACATTGCCGGATCATTCATTCCTGCGATTGGAAATAACCGAAGGTTCGGCCTTGAAAAATCTTTCATTGGCCCAATCCCGCGTCGCGGCCATCAAGGCGCGTGGATTGTCCACAAGTCTCGATGATTTTGGCACCGGGTATGCTTCCCTGCTGTATGCGGCGTCTTTGCCGGTACAGGAATTAAAACTTGGTCAGGAATTCATTCGCGGGTTAATGGATAATCCTTCGCATCTGGCGGTGGCCATTTCCACAATTCAATTTGCTCTGATCTCCGAATTGTCGCTGATTGCCGAGGGCGTCGAAACCCGGCAGGAACTTGATACATGGATGCGCCTGGGGGGGCAGCGCATTCAGGGGGCGTTTCTGGCCACTCCCATGCCGCTTATCGAGTTTCTGCCCTGGGCTCGGAACGTCAAACTGACGGAGAATATCTATCCGCCGGTTTATCTGCCGGAGGACTATCCCCTGCTGGCCATGCAGGTTGCGCGATCCCGGCAGTTGCGGCTGCGGCAGGGGCGCATTCCGCCTGCCGACGGTGATCCGAAGCATTGGCCCATGCCGGATATCAAGCACTGCCCGTTGACACACTGGTTTGAACATCGCCGCAATCGTTACGGAAAACTGGAAGAATTTCAGCATGCGGATGCCGAACACCGCATGCTGCACCATCGTGACGGCGGCAGTCCGGTGGAAGTTGCGGCCAGGGATATGGCGCATTGGACGC
>JAKAZF010000147.1 GCA_021826605.1 Planctomycetota bacterium
CGATGAACTTAAGCAGTTGGTATGCCAGGCCAATCGTGATCTGGTGCCGCTGGGGCTGGTGGCGTTGACGTGGGGGAATGTCAGTGGCGTGGACCGTACCGCAGGTGTTATGGCCATTAAACCCAGCGGTGTACCGTATGAAAAATTGCAGCCCGCGGACGTGGTGGTGCTTTCACTGGCGGATGGTCGAGTCATTGAGGGAACCGCCCGGCCGTCCTCGGATACGCCGACACATTTATATTTGTATCAGAATTGTCCGGACATCGGCGGTATTGTGCATACGCACTCCATTCATGCCACAAGCTTTGCACAGGCCAAGCGGGAAATTACCTGTCTGGGCACCACGCACGCTGATACCTTTTATGGTGCCGTACCGGTAACCAGGGATTTAACCCCGGAAGAAATTCACACGGACTATGAATTAAATACGGGTCGCTTAATTTTGGAATGCTTCAAGGAACATGGGTTGAATCCCGCACAAATTCCGGGCGTGCTGGTCGCCAGCCATGCACCATTTGCCTGGGGGCCGACAGCCGCTAAAGCGTTGGAAAATGCGCTGGTTCTGGAATTGGTGGCCAAAATGCAACTGGAAACCCTGGCTCTGGCACCGGATGTTCAGCCCATTCCGGACGAGCTTCTGGACAAGCATTTTTTACGCAAGCACGGCCCCGATGCCTACTATGGCCAGAAGAGCTGACGCCACCCCTACAAGAATTAATGTCCCCGAAAACAATGCAATAATGACCATGGACTGTAAAGGAAAGTTGTTGTAACGGGGCCGGGCTATTTTCATTATCCGCTTCCAACTGCACGCGCCTGATTATAGCCTGGCATTCCAAGCCGACGGCGAAGCTTACTGAAAATTTCCGGAAGCATCGTTATGGTGCCTGCTAATCAATTGCGAGTCACGCAGTACCGAACTGACGGAAGGGCTTGGCGGGATTAACCGACGGACTTTTGCCGTGGTTCTTCTGTCGGGTGCAAAATCTCCGCAGCCGGTCCGCTATAAATTGCACGCTTGCGATTCATGGCCATATTTGCTAATTCATCGGGCCGCGCATTGGAGCTGCGATAAACATGGCCAATCGACCAGGCGGGAATTTGCTGTAATAAATCCATAGCTTGTTGATACAGAGGTCTTAGCGTGGCGTTTTTCACGCGATAAATTCCCAGAATTTGTCGTACCACCAATTCGCTGTCGGCGCGAATTTCCAGCTTCCGCACGCCCAGCTTCACTGCCGCATCAGCACCGCGAATTAAACCGCTGTACTCGGCGTAGTTGTTGGTATGGGTGCCCAGATAATCGCCGAGTTCATAGACCAGATCGCCTGCGGGCGTTGTAAGCGTGACACCGCACCCCGCCGGCCCCGGATTCCCCCGTGATCCACCGTCAAACTGCATCACCAGCGTTGAATAGTCCAATGACATGACTCCGAAAACACCGCAGAAGAACCCGGAAACTAACCCCTTAGCCGGGATTCAGAAGGTATTATTACCGGGAAAAGATAATTTGAAAATGGTCTTAGGCCGATGTCTGCTGGGGAAGCATTTCCGGCAGATAAAGAATTCGCCCGCAGGACTGGCATCTGCGGATTTCATCACGCCCGCGCAACAGATTCACATCTTCAATGTTCAAGCCCATAAAGCACCCACCGCAGGTGATGGTGTCCATGTCGTTTTCGTTGAACTCCACCGGAGCCATGGCATCGCCGGGATAACGCTGACAGATGCGATCATACTGCTTCCGCGATTCGGGAGGCACGGCGTTGGTCGCCTGCTCGCGGTGACTTTGGAGTTCCCGGATATGAGCTTGCAGTTCCGCAACGCGCTGGCTGCTCTGGCGGCGCGAGTCGTCCAGGCTCTTTTGAGCCACATGCAATTGCTCGCGTATACCCGAAGCGGATTTCATATTGGTTTCCAGTTGTCCCATGAAGTCCAGAATCGTGGTTTCAATTTTACTGACTTCTTCTTTTTCGGCGGAAATCTGGATGAGAATGGCGGAATATTCTTTATTGGTCTTGGCGTTGTTCAAGCTGGTGCGCATTTTTTCAATGTGCTCCTGCCGGCTTTTCATGTCCAATTCATGGGAAGAGATCGTGGCCTGAAGCTTCCGGCCCGCCGATTCAAATTCCGCCAGGCTGGCATTGAGGCGGGTAATGTTGTTTTCAATGGCTACCTGATCCTTCATGACTGCGGCGAGGCGATTATTGAATTCATGTAAATCATGATCAATTCGATAAAGCGCCAGAAGAGAAGGGATCATTGTGAATGCCGTCATGTCGTAACCTCAAAGTCCTCAATCCCGTAGTGTACCAAAATTGAGCCTTATCAGCCAGCGGTTTTCTCCAGCCAGACCGGCGGTGGTTCGATCGCATCTGATGGGCGGCCACCACCATCTTTGGCTCCCGTGCCTTTCCATCGGCTGATAACGCGAACCGTCATGTCCGCGTCGCATAGGACCTGGCAGCTAAGGCGTAAGCCCGGCTGGGCGGTCAGGCCGCGCTCTTTCATGATGGTTTTCTCGGCTTCTGTGATTTTTGCCGGCGCACCATTTTCAATTTGTACACGGCATGTGGTGCAGCGAGCGTGGCCGCCGCAGGCGTGGAACTGATCTATTTGCACAATATCGGTCAGTGCATTGACCAGTCGCGTGCCGGCGGGAACTTCAAAATCACCCATATTTTCAACAGTGAGCTTAGGCATAGTCGTATCCTTAAAATCGCGGTCCATCCAGGGCCGCATGTTTCATCTGATGAGTATGCAAGCCAACGCCCGGCGTTGCAAGTCTGTAGGCTGCCCGATTGCCGCATTCACTGCGGATTGATCAGATTCATGATTTCCGCGCTGCCGCGCTTCCGTAGCGTTTCAAGCAGCAAATCATACAGGCCGTTAAGCCCTGCGTCGGAAGGGTCTTCAGCCAGCAAGGTAGCGCGGGATATTTTTTTTCCGTCCGGCGTGGCTAGAAAAGCCCGGACAATCCACCCGTGAAGGGTGTTGACCGGATTTCCGCGTGGCATGGCGCATACCCCCATGGGAGCCAGGCAGTTGCCCGCTAATGCTGCTACTACCCGCCGCTCAAACGCCAGCGCCGCCGCCGTACCGGTGTGATTAATCGTCCCGGCGAGCTTACACATAATAGCATCCTGGGTTCGCGCCTGAATTGCCAGAATCCCCTGTCCTGCGGCAGGGATAAATTCATCCAGCGGCAGGCTCACGGCGGAATCCGGAAACAGATTCGTGCGATCCAACCCGGCTTGGGCCAGAAATGTACCGGCTATCACGCCTTCGTTTACCTTGCGCAAACGCGTTTCGATATTGCCCCGCAACGGCTGAACCGTAACATCGGGACGCATGGCCAGAAGCTGCGATTGCCGGCGCAGCGACGACGTTCCCACCAGGGCAGAGGGGGGAAGGTCAGCAATGGATTTATTTTGAAATCCAATCCATACATCACCGGCCTGCGCACGCAAGGGTGTCCCGGCGATAATGGTTCCAGGGGCCAGTTCCGCCGGCAGATCTTTAGCCGAATGCACCGCCAGATCAATGCGATTTTCCAGCAAAGCTGTTTCAATTTCCTTTATAAATAAGCCCTTACCCCCCGATTCCGCCAGGGGGCGATCCTGCTGTTGATCACCGGAAGTTGTAATAAAAACCAGTTCGATTGTCGTGGGCGGTCTGCCGATGAGTCGGGCTTCAAGCATTTGTTTGACCATGCCCGCCTGCGTGCGCGCCAGCAGACTGGACCGGGTGCCGATTCGGATGGTTCGATCTGGTTCTATCATCGCTGTGATGCTAATGGCCCCGGCCCGCCAACGCCAGCGGCCCAGCCCCTGTCGGCCACCGCACCGCATCGAAAAAGGTACCTGACACCTTTTTTCGGAAAAGGTGTCAGGTACCTTTTTTTGTTTCTGGTGGCGCGTTGGAGGCTTGGATGCGAGACGGCGTTGCGGAAACAGAACTGTGGAGTGCTTTATGGACGAACTGGTGCATTCTGCGGTACACTGGTTCAAAGCGCCGGCCCCAATGGCTGAATATGGCCGGCCGGATTCGGAATGTGTAATGTTATTGACCTTACTGCGAGCCAAGATTCACGGCGCGATCATCACCCAGGCCAATCGTAATTACGTGGGAAGTATCACCATTGACCTTGATCTGCTCAAGCTTAGCGGATTGTTGCCTAATGAGCGCGTGCTGGTGGCTGATATTCACAATGGCGTGCGTTTTGAAACCTATATTCTTGCCGGGAAAAAAGGTTCCGGTGTGATCGGCATTAACGGCGCTGCAGCGCATCTTGTTAAGCCGGGAGAAAAGATAATTATCATGGCGTTCGCAGAGATGACGCCGGAAGAAACCGTCGATCATGTAGCGCGCGTTCTGGTTTTAGATTCGTCCAATAAACCGGTGAAGAACATGACCATTGCGAGCCGATTGGACGTATGACATTGCAAAAGGCTGTGCAGGTGTGCGAGCCGGTCTATACTTGGCGGGCGACAGTCCCCCGCCGTTATATATGGAGATGCTGAATGCTCAAACGCTTGAGACGATCTGCAGGTAGCACATTAAGTTGTCGCGCTGTGTGGGGCGTGCTGCTGGCAGTCTGGATTCTGCCCCAATTGGGCGGTTGCGCTTCGGTGCCGGGCTGGATGGTCAGCGACAAGCCGTCATGGCGCACGCAATATGCCTTGGCGCGGGTATCGCCTGCGGTGGTGCGGATCAACGTGGTCATGCGCGATTTTCAAAATGGCATTCCGGAAAATTTCAGGGCCATCGGCAGCGGTGTTATTATTGACCGGCAGGGACGGGTGCTGACCAATTTCCACGTGGCCGGGCGGGCGCGGCGAATTGAAATTGTTCTACCGGATCAGGAACGCGTGCGGGCCACGCTGATCGGTTCGGATCACTGGACTGATCTGGCGCTGGTGCAAATGGATATGGCGCAAATACATGCCCGGCATTTGCATTTCAAATGGGCCTCGCTGGGTAATTCCAGCCACGTGCAATTGGGCCAACCCGTACTGGCCATTGGCACGCCGTTCGGTCTTGCGCGCACGGTGACCCGAGGCATTATTTCCAACACCGACCGATTTTTTAACGCCACGACCATTGATGGCTACGAGACCGGCTGGTTCAATAACTGGCTGCAGACCGATGCCGCCATTAATCCGGGCAATTCCGGCGGTCCGCTGATTAACCTGCGCGGGCAGGTCATCGGAATTAATACGCGCGGCGATCCCACGGCCAACAATCTGGGATTCGCCATTCCGATTAATGTGGCGCGCCGCGTGATCCCGTCGTTACTGAAATTTCGGAAGGTGGCACGCAGCTACGTGGGGTTGGAACTTGAACCCATGCTGGGGCTTAGTCGCTTTTATCATTTGCCCGCGCAAACCGGCGTACTGATCCGTTCGGTGGATCATAATTCGCCCGCGTCCATAGGCGGTGTGCATGCTCTGGATGTGTTGCTGTCGGTCAACGGCCATCCAACGAATTGCCGCTTTCCCGAGCAGGTTTCCTCTGTGCGACGTTACATTTCCAGTCAGCCGGTGGGTTCCCGAGTCGCACTGCTGGTGGAACGTATGACGGACGGTTCAAAAATGCAGCAGAAAACGCTGTATGTTTTCACCCAGCGTCTGGAAAGTGTCATCGCTCCGCGTCATCAGATTAAGCCGTGGGGAATCGTGGTGCGGAACCTTACCGATGCGTATCTGCGGCAGCAGCAGATGAAAATGATCCGGGGCGTGTTGGTTACCAGCGTGCAAAGCGGATCGATTGCCGACACCGCCGGTATGGAAGATGGCGACATTATTCGCCGGGTAGGCAGTATCGGAATAGTCGATAGCCTGCAACTGAAAGTTCTGGCGGATCGTATGGCTAAAACGAAAAAGCCCTATGCCGTCGTGGTGAAACGGGGACGCACGGAACGCACCCTGGTTTTCAGTCCGGGCAGCGGAAGTTGAACTCCGGCGGAGTATACTTTAATCATGACCTTTAACTTTTTTGGATCAGGAAACTTACTATGACGTATCGATCAGTGTTGCATCGCGTATCGGCCCTGATGTGCATTTCCGGCAGTATTCTGGCGGCGGGTGCAACAGCTTCCGCAGCGCCGAGGGTGGCCAAACGGGTTCCCGGAATTGCCCGCAGTATTGTGGTGGTGCAATACACCGCGGAAAATGAATTTCATAAAACCAATAAGGTCAGCGGACAGGGCATTGTGCTCAATAAAAAGGGCGTAGTGCTGGTGTCCTCGGATCTTATCCCGCAGGACGTTCCGTTGGGGTACATCCATCACTTGAAAATCCGACTGGCACAGGGCGACATGCCCAAAATTTCCGCCCAGTATCTGGGACGCACCGTGGATGGTTTGTTCTGTTACGTGCGGGCGCTTAAGCCGCTGGATGCAACCCCATTGCCAATTTCCTCTACCGGCAAGGCCTATCTGGCCGAGCGTGTCTTTTCAGTGGGACGACTGGGGAAGGATCAGGCATACGGTGCCTTTGTGGGGGTCAACCGCATCAAGGCGATGATCCCGCTGGTTCATACGCTTATTGCCACAGATTCCTTTGGTCTGACGGATGCCAATAGCCCGGTCTTTGATTTCCGCACGGGCAAATTCATCGGCTTGACCGTACCGAATCCGGGTGATGGCATGATTCTGACCCTGCTGGGCCGATCGGTTCCGGTTACCCTGCGGGACAATCAGCAGGTTGGCATGTTTATCGGGTACAACTCCATCAAGCAGGATTTGACTGATATTCCGACCAAACGCTTCGTGGCCAAAATTCCCTGGTTGGGCACCCTGGACAGCACGGGGTTAAGATCGGCCGTGCGAAAACTGTACAACATTAAGCAGCCCGCGGGATTGATGGTG
>JAKAZF010000148.1 GCA_021826605.1 Planctomycetota bacterium
GCATTTTAATCGCGGAACAACCACATCCGATATCCATTAAATAGCCCCCGCAACTTCAGCACGACGAAAAATAATGGCCGGTGCTTTAAGCTTCCAGGTCAACACCTTGTTGCTGCGCTAAAGCTTCCATGGCCGCACGGCTCGGACGGTCAGGGTCTGCTGGAGAACCGTGGCGGCGGTTTTGGAAAAGTTCTGGCTCCGGCATGATCTTGACCGGTTTATACCGGTTGGCCAGAAGAGCCTCAACGATTGCTAAAATCATCACCAATGAAAGAATTCCCGGCATCAGGGAATTTCCTTCACTGGTTTTTGCCAATTCATCTACCAGTTTATGGGCTGTGGCTGCAATAAAAACTGTCTGTTTCGCCGGGGCCTCTTTGGCCAGTATCGTCGCACCCGTGGGGTGTAAATCCGCCTCGCCGGAGGGCACGTTAATGATAAATTCGCCGGAATGTTTTCCATTAAAGCTTTGCCAGTGATACACGCCGGTGCGCCGTGCACCCGTAAATCGCCACACCAGGCGGCCGCCAAGCGTGTGCGATGCCGAGACATTGACCGCCGTGTGAGATTCCGGCGCAGTAACATTGATCGACAGGTGCGGATTCCCGGTTGGTACATTAATGAGCACCGCTCTCCCTGGCGTGTAGGACGTAATGCCCGCGCTGGCCGCCGCATTGCCCAGAGCAATTCGCACCATCATCGGCAAAAACGCATTGGTGGATGCGATGTTGCTCCATCCGCCGCCCGGGGCGGATAAGAAAGTGTACACGCGCCCATGCCCCAGAGAATGCTGCACCAGCAACAGCGAATCATCATGCAGGCGTGAAAGCACCTTACCGATAACCGGGGAATTTCCCGGCAAACTCCAGCGCCCAACAACCACAATGCGTTGGAATGGCTCCTGGGTTTGAAATAAACCCGCAAAGATGTGGCTTTTCACGTCCACCCAGTTGACCGCCGCGCCAATTTGACTGCTGACGGGTCCGGAAATTTCTCCCGGCAACAATTGCAGGCTTCCCGCGGCAACGGTGTTGTAATTGTGGGCATCTACCGCGGGGCCTAAAAGCCAGCACAGCCGCCCGCCACCCACAACAAACTGATGTAACTTTTGTGCCAGCTTGGGTGAAATACGCGGTACATCACAGATAAATATCGCCGCATAAGAGGACAAACGCATAGCCGCCAGTGCGGTGCAGGAACGGTACGCTGGTTGAATGCTCCACAGCGCCGGCTTGCCGCCTGCTACCGGGGCTGCGGAAAACGGTGCCAAAGCCGCATCCACATAAAAAGCTGTGGATGAGCCTGTAAGCTGCGCTTGATTTCCGACCACCAGGGCATGAATTTTATTTTTCACATTCAATATTAAACTGCGGCTGTCGCCCCAGGCCATCGCATGGCTGCTATCTGTTGCGGTAAGTGTAAAGCGTTCAGGTCCCGGTGCTCTAAGCTGATACGCCACGGTAACATTGCCCCGGCTGGAAGCGGTGCCGCCCGGCCCTAATGTAGCCCGCGGCGCTGTATTGGGGGCTTTTTTCCCATCCACATTCAGACCGAAGCGGGGTGCCACGGCCGTGGCACCGTTGTTGATGACCGTTCCACGGAATCGGACGGTCGCACCAACCACTGCCGCGCCATGTTCGATACCCCAATGCGCGATGGCGACATCATCCGGCGTACTTGTTGCCTGTGGCATAAGCACCAACTGAATCCCCGGCACTTTTTTCAGCGCGGCAAACATGCTGGTATCGGACGCGGCCGGCCCGGCGAAATCTGAAATAATAATCAGCATCCGGTTGGGCCGGACGGAATTTTTCAGCAAGTTCACGCCCTGGGTTATCAACTGCCGCATGGGCAATGCCCGGCCCGTGCTTTTGACGGCATTCAATCGGGCGATTTGCGCCACCCGATCGCTGCTGAGATGATCAGGAACAGGATTATTGCCGGGGTTAGTCAGCAGCACCGCCATGCGCGCGGGTGTGAGGCTTTGTCCCAGGAGATCACGGGTTTGATCAAGCGCGGTTTGCAGGCGCGTGTGGGTGCCATCCTGAACCAGCATGGATTGTGAATTATCCAAAATAATGACGCATGCTGTGGATTGGCCGTTGAAATGGGCACCGACATTGGGAAAAAGACTGTCAGTTCCCAGACCCAATATGGCCGTTACGGCGGAGACAAGGCCGAGAAGCATAAAAATGACCGGCCACAACAGGCTTGGCCTGCGTTCCGCCGGAACCGGAGATGTTTTTATACCGGCGGTGGGAGTAGCTGCTGCACCCGCGGCTTTGCGTTGATCTAGAGCATTGCTGAAGAGAACGGTCATCACCGCCAGCACAGCAATGCCGCCCAGCAGTAATAACAACATGCCGTAGGCTGCAAAGGGCGACCCGCCATGGACCAGCGGCCCGGCCACAGCCATGGCAATCATGGCAAAAACGGCCATGCGCAAAAGCAGAAGTATAAATTGCTGCACCTGCCGTTTGCGTGATGTTTTGTGGGCGGTAACGCGCAAAAAACGCAGCGTGGGAAAGCGGACAATGGGCGATCGCACCCGATTCAGCAAATGCAGCAGCACCGGAATGCCGGCCGCCAGCAGTCCCATGAGCATCACGGGATCAGAAAAATTCATAGCCGCCAGCGGCAAATCATTCATGCGCACCCTTTCCAAAGCGCTATTATGCACCCTCAGCGCCGTGAGGTGCGGCGCAGCAATTCGCGGATTTGCACATCCCATGGCACATCCGTGAAGGCGGTAACATAATCAATGCGGGATTGACCGCACCGTTTTTTAATTAAATCAAGGAAGGCCTGTACTTCCCGACGATAATCATCGCGAATAAGTTTGGGATCAATCTGCAGGCGCGAGCCATCTTCCATATCTTCAAAGGTGATGGGGCGGTTATAGGCCAATTCCATTTCTCCGCGATCCAGTACCTGCATGAGCACCAACTGATGCCGGGCGTGGCGCAAATGTTGCAATGCGCTGGTGATTTTATCCGGATCATCAAACAGATCACTGATCACAATAACCAGTCCGCGGCGCGGAATTTTATTGGCCAGCATATGCAGCGTGCCGGAAATATCAGTGTCCTGGCTCGGGGAAAGCTTTTCCAGACTCACAAAAATCTGATCCAGGTGCGATGGGCCGTTGCCTTGGGGAATTTCCAGCCGGATGGTTTTATCAAATGCGATCAATCCCACCATATCCTGCTGATTAGAAAGCATATACGCCAGGGAGGCGGCCAGCACGGCTCCATATTCAAACTTGGTGACGCCTTGAAGGGTTTTGCCCTGTGGACCAGGCACGGCCGCAGAGCCAAAGTTCATCGACGCCGACGCATCCAGACAGATGGTGGCCCGAAGATTGGTTTCCTGCTCATACTGCTTAATGTAATACCGGTCCGTTTTTGCCAGAACGGTCCAATCCAAATGTTTAATTTCATCGCCGGGCACATATTCCCGGTGTTCGGCAAATTCAATGGAAAAACCCTTATGCGGGCTTTTGTGCATGCCCGCATACACGCCCTCCACCACGCCGCGCACCATCAGTTCCAAACGCCGCAGTTGTGCCGCCTGCGCAGGCTTAAAAAATCGGTATTGATATGTCGGCATAAACAAAATCCGTCATCATGCCGGTACCGTTCCGGCGGATAGCCAGGTTATCGCCATGGCCCCGTAGTGTAACTGCCGAACCACCCGCGGGTGAACTGCCATGTCATGGAGTGTCACGAGCGTTGGATGCCGCAGAATTATCAGGCCATCGGGAGCCATGGATGTTAAAACCGTGCCGATCAGTTCATCCACACGTTTGCGATCTTCCGGCGTTTCCATGTGGGCGTAGGGCGGATCGATAAAGGCCAATCCCAGCTGCTGCCCGCGCAACTTGCCGGAAAGCAACATCCCGAGGTGATACGCATCCGCAGAAAGCACATCACACTCTGGCCCAACGCGCAAGGCCCCTATATTGTTGCGAAGACCATCCAGCGCACTGCGGTCCCGTTCCACAAAAATTACCCGCTTTGCTCCCCGCGACAGACATTCCAGCCCCAGGCTGCCGGTACCGCAAAAGCAATCCAGCACAATCGAATCAGGAATTGCCACAGCGCAGGTTAAGGCATCGAAAAGCGATTGTTTAGCCCGATCCGTAATCGGACGGGTGGTCATGGAGTTCGGTCCGATAAGCCGTCGGGTTCTGAATGTACCAGCAATGATTCGCATCGGGTAAGAAGTATATCCGCAATTTGCGGTAATGGAATTACACTGGGAGGACGACTCTGGCGAAAAAAAACGACACCGAACGACGATAACATTCTAATCGCGGAGGATTGCATCGGGGCCGCAGGGGTCCTCGCGGGCAACGCGAACGGCATTCCGACCACATTAATTGGTATCCCACTTTAAAAAACGAAGGCCGCTATTGCCCATGCATTCCGGGCGGGTTTCGTTATAGTGGTTAAGGTTTTGTCTTCCTGAAAGACAACAGGTGATTGGGAGATTGTCTCCAGTGGAAGTGTGGTTCATGATTCAATGGGAGTGGTAATCGTGTTTTCTGTCCGAGAAGTTTACCTCAGCAAGGCCGAATCCCTGGAACAATTGGGTACCAAGCCAAAGTTCTGGTTTACTGGCGAAAACGGAGAACGCCTTCTGTTCAAGGCTGATCAGCGCGGCACGGGAGAGGACTGGGCAGAGAAAATTGCTTGCGAATTGTGCGGTTTACTGGGGCTGCCGCACGTCGATTATGAGTTAGCGGTGGATTTGGACAAACACAGACCGGGAGTTGTGTGCCAGACCTGTTCGCCGCCGCCCGCATCACTCATCTTGGGGAATCAATTGTTACTCGCCCATGATCAACGATACCCGACCGAGGCAAAGAACAGGTATAAAGTGAGGGAGCACACAGTGGCGGCCGTGGCGGAAGTGATAAAAGCTCTGTATCCGCCGCCGGAGGATTGGTTGAAAGGGTTGCCGAAAGGAATCACATCGGCAACCGACATCTTCGCGGGATATATCATGCTGGACGCTTGGATTGGCAATCAGGATAGGCACCATGAGAATTGGGCGGCGCTAAAGCTTGAAAACACGTTGCAACTGGCACCTACTTTTGACCATGGTGCCGCCTTGGCAAGGCAAATTGGAGATACGGAACGCCAACAGCGCATGACTACCAGAGACGCGGGATTTGGCATAGCGCATTTTGCCAGGAGCGCCCGTTCCGCCTTCTACAGGGATAGCGGGGCAAAAAAGTCAATGACGACAATTGAGGCTTGGAGAGCATTCTCGCTTTATACACCCAGCGCGTATAAGATTTGGGTGAGTCAGTTGCATGCGATTGACGCAGCCAGAGTGCGCAAGATACTGGAAAAAGTGCCTTTGGACCGGTTATCAAACATCGGACGTGATTTCACGGACCGGCTGCTTACCGAGAATCGCAAGCGAATCGTCGATGGAGATGAAATATGAACGCCGCATTATTTGTAGCGTGGAGATCGGGTGGACCAGCCAATGGCCGATGGGGACCTGTCGGGCGGCTTGAACATGGATCATCCGGCTACCGCTTTGTGTATACGCGCGGTGCGGAATTCATGGATGGTTTTGCTCCCTTCCCCGGCATGCCTCACCTTGGCGCGGTTTATGAATCCGAAGAGCTGTTCCCGCTTTTCGCCAATCGGCTCCTGGCGCGATCGCGTCCTGAATACGACGCGTTTCTATCCTGGGGTGACTTTGATCGGGATAATCCGCCCGATCCTATCGCCGTCCTATCAGTAACCGAAGGCCGGCGGGCCACAGATTCTTTGGAGGTGTTCCCCTGTCCGCATCCCGACGCGAATAATCGTTACATCAATAAGTTCTTCCTGCACGGTATGCGCTGGATGCAAGCAGATGCTATCGAGCGTATCGGCCAACTGCATCCACAGGAGAAACTGCACCTGAAGCCGGAACCTTCCAACGCGTACGATTCGCATGCGATGGCGGTATTTGCATTGGATGCCAATGATGAGGTAAAAATCGGTTATGTACCGAGGTATCTGGTGTGCGATGCCCAAAACTTAATTGACGGCTGCGGAACAAATTCCGGCATGTTGACCGTTGAGCGTCTCAATCCGGACGCCCCGCTCCAGCAGCGCGTACTCTGCAAGCTCAATACGTGTTGGCCCGACGACTTTCGTCCGTGCTCGGGGGATGAATTTCAACCTATCGTCGGGGCGTTATCCGCAATGACTGCATGATAGCCGCGCGTGCTTTGGGTGGCGGCGGTCCTCACGGGCAACAGAATGGAAGGCATTCAGATCCAAAACGGGTGCGAGCACCCGCGCCCTCAGGACTCTAATTGCCAAATTAACTCCTGTTCGCAACGCCCCGCCCACTGAGAAAGGGCCTCGAAACGCGATCATTAATTAATCTGGAAGATACTTCTTTCCTGCGACCCACTCGAATACGGCTTCGCGCCACGATCAATTGCAATCCGGCAGCGGTACGCAAAGCATTGCCGAGTTTGTGGAAAACCTGTCGGCACAATCTTACTTGCAGGCCGTGCAAAATCGGATCAACCGCGTTAGAGTAGGCGTGGCATACAGGATGTTGCCGCGATCTGGTTTTGCAATGTGAAACCATAGCTTTAACGCGAGATAAGATTTATGGATCAAGCTCTAACAACGGCCCGCCCCCGTCCGCGTGAATTGCTCGCAATATCTCAGGGACAGAATGTAACCGAGCGCACACCTCCGCATGATTCCGCATCTGAAATGGCACTGTTGGGCTCCATGCTGCTGGATCCGGAAGTGATTGGGCCGGTTTGTGCAATTATTGAATCGGGCAATGCCTTTTTCAGTCGACAGAATGAGATTATTTTTGAAGGGGTTCTGGAACTTT
>JAKAZF010000149.1 GCA_021826605.1 Planctomycetota bacterium
GTTTTTTCTCACCGACATCCACACAGGGCAGATTGTGTGGGAGGGGAGTTATGAAACAAAAAAAGCGGTGCACAGCGGGTTCCTGGATTAATTATCCGGCGTTGTTAATGGCCCCGACTTGGAGAATTGTGACACCATGATCGAGGAAAAGAAATCAGATTGGCCCCGGCGGCATACACGTTGGATCATGCTCATGCTGCTGGCGTGCTCACTAATCTTGCCGGCATGCAGTGAAACATCGGCTCGCGTGCGCGAAGCGGTGACGCTTTATTACACCGGCCAATACGGTCCCGCCGCGGAGGACCTGGCTCCGCTGATTCATAAGCCGGATAAAAATTATGTATTGAACAATTGCCGGTACGGGTCTTGCGCCCTGGCCGCGGGGCAGTTAGATAATGCTCAACAGGCGTTTCTTCGGGCCTACCGGGTTATGGACAGCGTTAATACCAACACCGGCAGCCGGGTGCTTGGCGCTGTGGTGGTGTACGAAGGGGTAAAGGTCTGGAAGGGACAGCCCTTTGAAAGAGCGATGGCACATTACTATCTGGGGCTGATATTTCTCATTAAGGGAGATTACGAGAATGCCCGGGCCGCCTTTGCGAACAGCCTTTTTCGGCTGCGCAAATACGCGGATCCCAATGAAAAAATTCCCGCGGGACAACAATACGCCAGAATCGACTCCAATTTTGTTTTGGGTTATTTTGGACTGGGCGTTTGTTACATGAAATTGGGCCATCCCAAGCTGGCGGCAGCCAATTTTGAACGTGCCGAACAATTGGATCCATCCATCAGCCCGGTGGTGAAGAAAATGTATGAACCGGGTATCAATGCTTTGATATTTGTGGATTGGGGCATCGGTCCGAGACGACGGCCCGCGGGGTGGTATGGTGAACAATCCGTTTTTACACCTGCGCCGTGGCAGGCCGGACCAATTCCGCCCGTTTATGCCTGGGACAACAATCAGCCGATTTCGGGCATCGCCAATTCCAATATGGTTGATACTCTGGCTCTGGCACAGGATAAACGGTGGCTTACGATGGACACAATACGTGAGGCCAAGGCGGTTATTGGAACGGGCATGATGATCGGTGGGGCGGCGGCAGCGAATAATGCGGCATACAACAATAACAGCACCGAGGCGCTGATTGGGTTAGGCGTAGCGGGTGTGGGGGCCCTGCTGGCCGCTTCCTCACAGGCGGACACCCGTTACTGGGAAATGCTGCCGCGGACGGTTTATGTTATTCCCGCAAAATTGCCGCAAGGCAACAGCACCGTGCAGGTATCCGCCGGCGGTACCAACAGCATTCCATTTACGGTAAACATCACCGGAAGCACTCTACGGGCGTTTTATGTGCGTTTGCCGTAATGCTAATGCGACACGGTGAGAACAATTTTTCCAAAACCGCCACCGGCTTCCAGGGCCCGATGAGCATCGGCAAGTTTTTCCAGCGGCAAAACGTTATGGACCACAGGTTTGAGAATTTCCCGCTCCAGCAGTGCCGTGATTTTTTTCATGCCATCAATCCGACGAGGGATGGAATCAAACGCGAGGCTGACATAATGGATTGCAATGTTATGCCGATAGCCCAGCGACAAATCTCCCTTCGGATCAACAATTGTAATTATCCGCCCCATAGGTTTAACAATCGGGATACTGCGCGAGGTGTAGATGTCACCAAAACAGTCAAAGACCAGATCAACGGTGCCGGCCTCTTTTTGAACCACGGCGGCGAAATCTTCACTTTGCCGGTCAATAACCCGGTCGGCTCCAAGTGACCGCACCAGTCCGGCGTTGGCCGCGGAGCAGACCGCAAAAACATAGGCCCCGGCAGCATGAGCAAGTTGCACGGCCATGGAGCCAACGCCACCGGAGGCACCAATGATCAACACCGTTTGGCCGAGCCGCAAATCTCCCTGTTCGATCAGGCTGGCCCATGCCGTCAGCGCCGTCAATGGCACGGCGGCGGCTTCCACATAACCGAGGTGCGCGGGCTTTTTCGCCACAATGTCCGCCCGGACGGCGTGGTATTGGGCATTGGCGCCGGGGCCGGAAAAGTCGGGGCAATAAAATACGGCATCACCGGGCTGAAAGTTATGCACCAATGAGCCGACTTGTTCCACGGAACCGGCAACATCAAAGCCGAGAATAGCGCCGCTGCCATAACCAAAGGCTCCGGTTTTACGGATTTTGCAGTCAATGGGATTCAGCGCTACAGCTTGTACTTTCACGAGAATCTGATCAGGCTTTATCTCCGGTTCAGGCGTATCTCGTAAAACGAAAACATCCGGGCCGCCATTGGCGGAAAGCGTCATTGCTTTCATAGTGTGTTCCTTAAATGGATGGTTTGTGCTGCCGCGATGATCAAGTCGCGGCGGTACCCGCTTTACGCGATAGCGCCAGGCGATGCGCGTGAGCGTAGTGGGAAATCAGATTATGCCAGTCAAAATATTCCGACAGGCGTTCCACACGGTTGCGCAATTCAATGCGACCGCGACGGTCTTTAAGCGCAAAGTTAAAAAGTATTTCCGTAAGTTGATGAGCGGATTGATCAAATGTGGCATAACGCCGTCCCACGACAAATAAGCCGTTATTGGCCGGATCGTGAATGTGTTTCAGAACATAACTTCCAAAACCGGCAAGATCACTGGTCGCCGCGGCCACGCCGTTGGCCACGCACTCCATGGGCGTATAGCCCCATGGTTCGTAATAACTGGGGAACACGCCCATGTGACAGCCGCGAACAAATTGATCGTAATCCAGCCCGATAAGCGGCGAAGTGGCGGAGAGGAAATCGGGATGGAAGATTACTTTCACCGGATCATCTTTGGCATTAAACAGGTGGCAGGCCCGCAATTGCTGCAAAACGGAATCTCCGGCGTCGTCCCAGAGATCATGCGTAACAATTGCGGGTTGTTTCCAGGTTCGCCACGCATGCAGCCCGCGTTTGAGCCGAACCATTGATTGTTCGGTGATCAGATGCGTGGTATCCGGCATTTTGCCTTGACTGACATCCTGCAGCAGGCGGTGGCCAATATCCTCTGACACTCTCTCGCAGGTAAGCTTGAGTTCATCGAACATGGCCTGACTTTTGAGCACATCGACATTAATGGACTTATATGGTGCGCGTGTGATGATAAAAGCAACCACCGTAACTGGAATATTTCCGGATTTAAGCCAGTGATTAAGCCGGGCCAGAGATTCGATAAACAGATTTATTCCCTTATTGGTGTATTCATATCGGCCGGAGGTAAATACATAAACGGTGCGATCCAGATCAAATGTGTACGATGGGAAAAAATGGCCCGCGACAAATGTGTGAATGGCTTCCTTATACTGCTTATGCAGGGTTTGAAATTCATGCAGCGCCGCAAAGCGCTGTATGTTCAGACCGTTGGGAGTCACAACATCGGGTTTGCGATGCAGCAGTTTCTCGGCTTCCAGGGCGGTGACGTCCGAAACCGTGGTAAATACATCCGCGCAATGCGCGGCACCGTGCTCAAGACAATAACGGGCGTAAATATTGTAGTGGCCGGCGGCATGATCCGGATTAATGGAATCAAGCTTGGAATAGAAATCCGGATTATCCGTGCACAAATACCGCCCCAGCAGTGTTGCATGAGTGGTAAATACCGTGGCCACCGGTAGTTTAAGAAAACTGATGCGCATCAGGCCGGGACCGACCATCCATTCATGAAAGTGGGCGATAACGGGACGGCTCTCCGGCTTAAAACGACAAAACTCCTGGAAGAACAATCCCACCAGCATGCCAAATACCACCACATTGTTGGTATCGACATCATTATCCGGTGCTTGAATCCCGTGGTCTTTCCATAAAGTGTATTTAAATTCACCCAGCCGCCCGAATGCGGCCATGAAATCCAGTAATATCACACGCGGCCGGCCGTCGATAAGCCAATAGCCATAATGTACGCGAATGGACATTTCTTCCAGTCTGCGGATGGCTTCAGCAATAGCGCCCTCGGGTTCCGCGGGTTCAAATTCAACGCTCGCCGTGTCGGCGTTATACGGACCGATCAGGTAGTACCGGTTTCCCCACGATTCAACCATGGTACTGGCCTTGGTGCGCATGACCGTATAAATTCCGCCAAGTTGCCAGCACACTTCCCATGCCACCTCAAATAACAACGGCTGCGTGGGATCATCATCACCGGCGGGTGTGCTGTGCGACCGGGCATCTGTTAATGCAGGTTTGCGTACGGGCAATGGCGGCGGTGGAAAATCGCGGGCAGTGGTGCGCGGCACAACCGGCGCGGGTTGATCGGGGCGGTGATAGGTCTCTCCATTGGATTGTGTAAAGGAACTCAAAGTAGTCGATGGCGGGGCAAAACTGGACTTTCGATTACCAGCGGTGTCGGCACCGCTGGCACCAGCGTTATTTTTTTTTCCGGGGTTTTGCGGCGCATCTGCTGAAGTATCAACGGTGACCGCCTTACTGCGTTTGCGCTGGGATTGGTTGTTGCCTGCCATCACACGTCCGCCTTTTTTTTAACTCACACATTCCTGACCGTTGGCCCTGATTTTACCACAGATAATTCAGAACGCGATAAGCGCCCAAAAATCATGTATTGGCGGTTTACGCTGATGGTGCATTAGCGGTATCGGCGGACGATGGACGCCCCATGAGCATTTCAACATCCAGAAGGCTGATGAGGTAATAATTGCCGTCACGCCTTTCCAGAACAGCGGTAAGACCATTGGAAAGCCCGAATCGACGCGGTGCGCCGGCCGGCAGGCCCAGAACATGCCAGATGACATGTTTTAGTACGCCCCCGTGGGTTACAGCCAATACCTCTTTTCCTGGTGCGGCATCTGACATCGCATTTAATACGCTGCGGGTGCGGTTCCACAATTGCAAGTCGCTTTCAACACCCTGCACTCCCGTCCAGTCAGCCAAATCGCCGTTATTGGTGGCGCTGTTAGTCAGATCGGCGCGCATCGTGCGGACTTCGTCCCAGGTTTTTCCCTCAAAGGCACCAAGACTGCGTTCCCGCAATTGCGGCGTGGTAGTAATGGAACAACTCTGGCGGCTGGCAATGCTCTGCGCCGTTTGCAGAGCCCGAGGCAGATCACTGGACCAGATGGCGGAGAAGCGACGCGTTGAGAACCAATGCGAAAGCAACTCGGCCTGCTGACGGCCTACGGCGTTAAGTTCGGTGGGCGTGTGGCCCTGAATGCGGCGCTGCGCATTCCAGTCCGTCTGGCCGTGGCGAACCAGCCAGAGTCGGGTGGGGGGGGTGTCAGGATTATTCATGGAGGCATATCCTTATTCATCATCCATTTCCACGGCGGATTGTATCCGCATTGATGTTAAATTGAAGTTTGACGGCAAAAAATTCCCGGTTATAACCAGAAAAACAGCAGTCCAGTGAGATTCAACAGGAGTAAACGCCATGACCACCGCCCAGACGTTCATTCAATGCCAATGGTGCACGACGCAAAGCCCGTTGGGCACACCCTCGTGCCCGAGTTGCGGCGCACCGCTGGATAGCCGAAATGTGGTCAGTGATTCCGGCTGGACGGCGGCCCCGCGCATCCGGGATATGACCCGCATTGAATTTGGCTCGAGCACCTGCCAGGTGGAGGGGCACATGGTTCCGGTGGCGGATTTGCAGCTTGGTGCCGGAGATGCGGTGTTTTTTGAACATCATGTCATGCTGTGGAAAGATGATTCAGTTCCACTGGAAAATTTGTCGTTAAGCGGCGGCGTTACGCGGTTGTTTGCGGGCATGCCGTTCAGCATTTCCCTGGCAAAAGGGCCGGGGCATATCGCCTTTTCACGTGATGCCGCGGGAGAACTTGTGGTGCTGCCCATGCATCCGGGAATGGAAATGGATGTGCGGGAACATGCGTTCGTGCTGGCATCCTATTCGCTGGAATATTCTTTTGTGCGTGTGAAGGGGCTGGCGAACATCTTTTTTGGCGGCGAGGGAATGTTCATGGACCGGTTTGTCACCCGCACGGCGCGGGGCTTGCTGATGCTGCACGGCTACGGAAACGTCTTTCAACGGACGCTTAAACCAGGCGAAAGTATTCTCATCGAGCCGGGCGGATTTTTATACAAAGATTCCTCGGTGGCAATGGATGTGGAATTTCAGAAAATTGGAGGTTCCTTCCTGGGCGGAAAAGCCATGGCTCTGGCCCGGGTACGCGGTCCGGGACGGGTAGGAATTCAGTCAATGTATCATCACCATCATCAGGATCGGAAATAAGGGGGTAAAACATGGATCAGCCGCAAACATCGCCTGTTACAACGCGCTGTCAATGGTGTGGTAATGCGTTTATCGGGTCAGCAGCGCCCGGCAATTGCCCGCGTTGCGGCGCCCCGTTGCGCATCGCTGCGCGGCGCGATGACGGAGGCTGGACGGAACTGCCGCCGATAGCGGACATGGCGCGCATTCAATTCGGGTCCAGTTCCGTGCAGATCGAAGGCCATAGCGTGCCGGTGGCGGATTTTAATCTTGGTTCCGGCAATCATATTTATTTTTCGCACCATTATCTGTTATGGCGGGATGATCAGGTGCTGCTGGGGCAGATGTCCCTGCGCGGGGGAATCACCCGCATGTTTGCCGGCCTTCCGGTATTTATGCTTGAAGCGTATGGTCCGGGTCGGATGGCTTTATCCCGCGATGAGCCAGGCGAAACGGTGGCGGTTCCGTTAAACCCCGGACAGGCTGTGCACGTACTGGAACACAAATTTCTGGCAGCAACAGGGCAGGTAAGCTATGACTGGACGGACCTGGGGATTTTCTTCCTGGTGCGCAAGGGTAATAATTCCGATGATCAGGATTATGTATATCCTGTCGGACGTTTTATCGATGTATTCCGTTGTGAAAAGG